>PMXR01000094.1 GCA_003171035.1 Chloroflexota bacterium | reverse complement strand
CGCGTCGGCGCCGAGTTGGACGATCAAGAGCACAACGGAGATCACGACCAGGGCCACGAGGGCGGCGATCGCCCGACCCAGGAGCACGGCTCGGCGGTCGATCGGTTGGGCGAGATACAACTCCAGTCGGCCGGCCGCCTCCTCGCTCGCAGTCTGGCCGTTTGCGAGCACTACCGCCGCGATGACGATAAGGAGAGGCACGAAGAAGTCATACAGGTTGGCCCGCAGGAAGCCCGCCGGGGTCCCGAAGTCCGCCAGGCCAAACGCCTGCACGACGCCCGAGGGCAACTGATCGATGGCCTGCGAGAGGCCCGACGAGCCCTTGAACGCTGGCCAGATGGAGATCGTCGCGGCGACCAAAGCCGCGAGGCCGAGACACCACCAGAACACCGCCCGCCGCATGGCCCGCAGTGGGCCGCCAACCAGTTCGAGGATGAGGGCGTTCATACCGACTCTCCATCGTATAGATCGAGGAACGCCTCTTCTAGATCAGGCTCCTCGACGAGCATCGACCCGACCCGATGACTGGCGAGCAGCGCGAGCAGCGGCTGGATCGAGCCCGAGAGGGTCGCGGTGAAGCGATGGTCGTCGATGACCGGATCGACCACGCCGGGCAGGGCCTTAAGTTCAGCCTCGGGCGGGTCGTCCTCGAACCAGACCTCGATACGCTGGCGGGCGCGACCCCGAAGCTCCGCGACCGTGCCCTGCGCCACGACCTTGCCCGCGCGCAGGATGGCCACTCGATCCGCGGCGCGCTGGACCTCGCTCATGACGTGCGAGGACAGAAAGACCGTCGCGCCGGCCGCGCGCGCCTCCCGAACCATGGCCAGGAACTCACGCTGCATCAGCGGATCCAGCCCGTTCGTGGGCTCATCGAGGACTATCAGTTCGGCATCAAAGAGGAACGCGAGCAGGAGCGCGACCTTGCGCCTGTTGCCAGTCGAGAGATCGCGCAGGTGGCGACGGAGGTCGAGCCGCAACCGCTCGGCGAGCTGGTCGCGGCGGGCCGGATCGAAGCCACCCCGCAAGTGCCCGAAACTGGTAGCCAGCTCCATTCCGGTAAGTCGGTCCGGCAGCCTCAACTCGCCGGGCACGTAGGTGAGCCGGCGCCGCATCGCTACCCCGTCGCGGGTCGCGTCGAGGCCGAAGGCGCCGATCGTGCCGGCTGTCGGCCGCAGCAGCCCGAGCAGGCAGCGGATCGTGGTGCTCTTGCCCGAACCGTTGGGGCCGAGAAAGCCGAAGACCTCGCCCCGAGCGACCTTGATGTCGATCCCTCGAACGGCCTCGACTTTGCCGTAGTGCTTCACGAGGCCGTCGATCTGGACGACCGTGTCGGCTCTATCCATCAGCTCTCCTCACTCGCCGGCATCCGGCTGGCGAGAAGCGTGTCAAGTTCCTGGCGTGCGGCTGTGGCCGTGAAGACCGTGAGCCGATCGCCGGCCTGAAGTATCACGTAGCCTCTCGGCACGATGACCTGTTCGCCGCGTGCAATCGAGACGAGGACGCTGTCTCGCGGCCACGCGGCCTGCGAGACCGGTTTGCCGGCGAGGACCGAAGTCGGACCGATCTCGGCCTCGAGGAGCGTGCCTGTCGAACCGACCATCTTGACCTGGCGGACGTTGGACGCGAGAGCCTGGCGATAGGCGGCCACCGCGTCGCGCGCTGAGAGCACGCCGGCCAGCCTGTCGTCGGCGACAACCGGCGCCCATGAGCGATGGCCGTCGGCGAGCATGCCCAGGGCGCCGTCCAGCGTGTCGTTGACCGAAATGATGGCCTCGTCCAGTGGAAGGTCTCCGACCTTCGCGGTTGGTTCGGCTGCCATCAGGGTCGCGAGGTCCACGCTGCCCCGAACCGTGCCACTGCCTTCGACGACGGGCGCGCCCGGTACTCCGGCAGCCTCGAGTCGATCTATGGCTGCCGCCGCCGTGAGATCCGCCGACAGAACGGCGCGTGCCGCCCGAGCGGCGTCGCCGGCCGGAATCGCTGACATCAACGGCAGGGCGAACCGGAATTGATGTGCCGGCGAGTCGGCCCTGTTCCGCAATTGCGAGGAATAAATGGAGCGATCGCCGACGATGAGCGTGGCCAGCCCAATGGCCAGCATCGCCGGGGCCAGCATCGCCAGACTGTCGGTCATCTCGGCGACCATGAGCATCACTGCGAGTGGAGCCCGGGCCGTACTCCCGAAGAGCGCCATCATCGCCACGATTACGAAAGGCGAGGGATCCGCGGGCAGCCCCGGCGCGAACGGTTCGAGGAGCCGCCAGATGCCGGCTCCGAGCAGCGCACCGATGAACATCCCCGGACCGAAGATGCCGCCCGACCCACCCGATCCGATCGACAGCGAAGTGGCGAGGATCTTCGCAAAGGGCAGGACGAGGACCACCCACAGGGGAATGCTCAGAAGCGTATTGCGGTCGAAGCCCGCCTGGACCCAGCCGTAGCCCGTGCCGAGAACGCCCGGCACTGCCAGAGCGATGCAGCCGACGGCAACGCCGGCCACGGCCGGCCGCAGCTCCCGTGGCAGCGGCCAGGTCTTGAACCAGTTGGTCATGCCGTAGAAGCCGGCAATGTAGAGCCGGCCGACGATGCCGCATGCCAGGCCGATCAGGGTGTAATAGATGAGCTGGCGCGGATCGGTGAAGCCGGCGCCTCCGGCCCGTCCGAAAATCGGGCTGAAGCCGATGATCGCCCCGAAGACCGAGAACGCGACAATCGAGCCGACAAAGGCCGGCACGAGGGCGTCCGATTCGACATCGTCGCGGTAGGGGATCTCGACCGCCAGAACCGCACCACCCAAGGGCGCTCTGAAGATCGCGCCGATTCCTGCGCCCATGCCCGTGCTCACCGCGATCCGGGCGTCTCGCGCATCTAGGTCGAGGAGTCGGGCCAGGAACGAGCCGAACCCGGCGCCGATCTGAGCCGTCGGTCCTTCGCGACCGCCGGAGCCGCCGGAGCCAATCGTGATTGCCGAGGCGACGAGCTTGACGAGCGGAATTCGTGCCCGAATGCGCCGGGGGCCGTGGTGGAACGCCGCTATCGCCGCGTCGGTCCCGTGCCCCTCAGCTTCGGGCGCGAGCCGGAAGACGATGATGCCCGCGATCAGGCCGCCGAGGCCGACGACGACCGGCAGCATCCACGGGCGGGCGGCGTCGGTGATGGGTTTGGCGCCCTCCCCCAGCGGCGAGGCTGGGACGTATCCGGCGAGCCCGAGAAACACGTGGCTCGCGAAATCCAGCGCGACGAAGAACAGCGCCGCCCCAAGGCCGCTGATGACGCCGATAACGGCACCCAGGACGATCCACTTGCGCAGGTATGCACTGGAGCGGATGCGAAGCCTGAGAACCCGGAGCAGGGCATCGTGGCGCTTCCGGAGGTTCATGCGAACGGCTCAAATGCCTCGGCCAGCCGGGCTAACGCTTCGGACTCCCCCGGCGCCAGCGACACGATCTCGAGCACGTCCGCGATATCTTTGGCTCGCAGCCCCAGGACGCGCGTGCGCAAATCCCGACCCTCCTCGGTTAGCCGAACATATACGACGCGCTTGTCTAGGTCGCTCTTGTCGGCAGACAGCAGCCCGCGGCGTTTCAGACGAGATACCACGCGACTCGCCGGCGAGGCATTGGCGCCGATGCGTGTGGCGATCTCCCCAACGGCATGTCCCTCCTCGCGCTCGCCGACAATGAGGAGCACTCGCCACTGTATGAAAGTCAGTTCAGTGTCGGCAGCCGCGATCGCACGCGCAGTGATGGCGACCGATCCAACCACCAGGCGTTCGAGAACACCCATGAGATCCTTGTTCATGGGCCCAGTGTAGCAGTTATGTTCCGTATGGAATATACCTTGGCGGCTGGCCGGCTGGCCGGCTGGCCTGCTGGCCGGCTGATCGGTGGGGGCACCCGCCGGAAGCCCGGCGCCGCTCAGCGACGCCGCCCACGTTCCGGTCGACATCGTGGCACGAGGTTCAACGCAGTACGAGGATGCTGGTCAGGAGAATGAGCAGCACCGCCGTTGTGATCGCTGCGTAGAGGCGGTCGCCCTCCAGGGCGAAGCCGACCACGGACGCGGCGACACGGGCGACTGGCGTAGCAAGCAGAGTGGCGAGGCCGAGCTGGGCGATCGCCGCCGGTTCGAGCGATGCCAGGCGACCGGGCAGGTTCGAGAAGTCCGTCGTGGCCGACGTAGCCGCGGCCGCGCCCACGAGTGATCCTTGCCAGCCGACCGCCAGCGCGGCCACGAACCCCAAGGCGATGAGCACTGCGCTCACTACGACGCCGACGATGAGGACGCCACTCACCATCTCACGGAACCGCTCGGGAGTCATATTCCGAACCCCAGGCCGCGGCCGATCGTCTCTATTCCCACCGCGATCAACACCGGCAGGAAGACGAGCCGGACGGAACGGTTCGAGATGCGTTGCAGGAGGCGCGCACCGATCAGGGCCCCTGTCAGAACACCCAGGGCGACGGGCGCCGCAATCTGCGGATCGACATCGCCCCGGCCGAGATAGATGCCGGCCGAAGCCGCGGCGGTCACGCCGATCATGAAGTTGCTCGTAGCCGAACTGACCTTCATCGGAAGCCGCATAGCTCCGTCCATAGCGATGACTTTGAGTACGCCCGATCCGATGCCCAGCAGCCCCGACACCAGTCCGGCGATCCACATCAGCACGAAACCCAGCGGGATGCGCTGGGCCGAATACGGAACCTCGCGACCGAGCTTGCGGTCCGGGTATGAGGATGCCAGGCGCAGGCGCGTGGCGAGACCCGACGTCGAAACCGCCGGCGGCGTCTCCTCCCCCATTCGCGATACCTGCATGCCAGCAGACCCGAGCAGGATGACGCCGAGCAGCACGTATAGGAATGCCGGTGCCACCGCGGCCGCAAGGAGGGCCCCGCAGACGGCTCCGGTCGTGGTCGCGAGTTCGAGGAACATGCCGACGCGCATGTCGGTCATCCGGTCGCGGACGTAGGCGGCCGCTGCCCCAGAACTCGTGGCGATGACCGAGACGATGCTGGCACCGATCGCCAGGTGGATGTCCACACCGAACAGGATCGTGAGGGCCGGGATGACGAGAATGCCGCCGCCGACACCTGCCAGCGCCCCGATCAAGCCCGCGGCAACGCTGATCGCAAAGATCCCCAGATCGGCTTGTGGCGTCATCAAGCTGGGGCCAGCAGGGTCATAAGCGCTCCTCCACTACTTGCGCAAGTACGCAACTGCTGATATGTTAGCCCATGCCCGGCGACCACGCCGGATCAGGCAGAGGCACCTATGAACGATACCGGCAATCGCGACCCGGAGCGCTATCGGCTGCATGCGGAGGTTTGCCGCGTGCTGACGGACCCGAAGCGTTTGATGCTGCTGGACGTGTTGCGAGACGGCGAGTACTCGGTGGGGGAACTGGCCGAGAAGCTCGGCTGCAACCTCGCCAACGCCAGCCAGCATCTGGCGGTGCTGCGATCGGCGGGTCTCGTGGATACGCGCCGCTCCGGCACGACGATCCTCTACAGCCTGGCTGAGCCCGATCTCCTGGAGGCGTGCGACGTCATCCACCGCATCGTCGCCCGAAGACTGGCGATGCGGTCGGCAGGCGCACTCGAGGCTCGTCCCGTTGATCCGGTTCAAGTAGTCGAGAACGCAGTCATGGAGTCCAGGTAATGGGTAGTTATCTCTCTCACAAGCAGACGTCGACCGGTGGCTCGCATCGCGTCGTCGTGTTCTCCTCGCCGACGTGTGTCTGGTGCACTCGCGCCAAGACCTACTTGCGCAGCCGGAGCGTGCCCTTCCGGGACGTCGACGTCAGCAGCGACCCCGCTGCCGCCCGCGATCTCGTAAGGAGGACCGGCCAGATGGGCGTGCCCGTCATCGAGATCGACGGCCGGCCGATCGTGGGTTTCGATCAGGCCCGGATCGACTCGGCCCTCGGCCTGCGCGCCAACTAAAAGCTCGGTCGCTGCCTGAGCGGCACCAGCGTCCCATCGGAGCAACCAGCATGCAGATGTTTTCCCGCCATACCACCCCGGAAATCGGCGTCGACCAACTCGATGAGCTGGTGGCTACCAGCAGCGTTCACGTACTGGACGTCCGCGAGGATTGGGAGTATCGACGCGGCCGGGTACCCGGCGCCGTCAGCGTGCCTATGACCCGGCTCGGCGCACAATTCGCCACGCTGCCGCGCGACAAGCCGTATGCCGTCATCTGCGAGAGCGGCAGTCGTAGCCTGGCCGCAACGGACTTCCTTCTGGCTCAGGGCTTCGATGGCGCCGTCTCGGTCAAGGGCGGCACCAGCGCATGGGCTCGCACGCAGCGACCACTCGAGAGGGACTAGCAATGCATGACAACGAGCGGCCGGCCGGCTGGGATGAACGGCATCCGGACAACCGCCGCCTGGGCTGGGACGAGCGCCACAGCCACGGCGACTTCGAGGGCGATGGGCCGAACCCCACGCTGGTCGCAGGCGTTGCGGGCCTGGCCCCGGGTTCGGCTCTGGAACTCGCAGCCGGCAGCGGCACGAACGCGGTCTGGCTCGCATCGCAGGGCTGGCGGACCACGGCGGTCGACTGGTCGCCGGTCGGGCTGGCCAACGGACGCGCCAAGGCAGATGAGGCGGCCGTCGAGGTCGAGTGGCTGGAGCGTGACCTCTTCGTATGGGCGCCGCCGCCCCGCTCGGTCGATCTGGTGGTGATCGTCTACCTCCACGTCCCGCCGAACGAGCGTGCCGTCATCTACCCGCACGCCGCCGCAGCCGTCGCTCCGGGCGGCCGACTCCTGATCGTCGGCCATGACAAGCTCAACGCCACCGAAGGCGAGGGCGGGCCGCAGGACACCGCCCGGCTGTTCACCGCCGACGAGATTGCCGCCGAGCTGCTGGTCGTCGATCCGACGCTCGTCATCGAGCGCTCGGAGGTCGTCCGCCGCATCCCGCCTCCCGGCCGTGCCCCAATCGACAGCCTGCTCATCCTTCGCCGCCCACAGCCCTGAGGAGCAAATCGTGGCCATCAAGACATCAACAGCGCTCTACGAGGGCTCCGGTCTTCGATTCACCGTTCACACCGGCTCCGGTCACGACATAGTTCTCGACAATGACGAGGGCAATGCCGGTCCTCGTCCCGTGGAGCTGCTACTGGCCGGCCAGGTCGGCTGCACCGGCATGGACGTCATCTCGATTCTGCTGAAGAAGCGCCAGGTGGTGACGCGCTACGAAGTCTCGGTCTCGGCCGAGCAGCGCGACGGGCAGCCGGCGGTCTTCACGCGGGCGGACGTGGTCCACACGGTCGAGGGCCCGACGGTGGACGAAGCCTCGGTGCGGCGAGCTATCGAGTTGTCGGCGACGAAGTACTGCTCGGTCGCGGCAATGCTCTCCGCCGGAACCGTCGAGATCCATCACCGTTACCGCCTCATCGGCGCCGCCGGAACGGACCCGATCGAGGGCGAAGTCATGGTCACCGGTCCCAACGCCGATCCGGACGCCATGGGCGCTCCGGCGGTGCGTGCAGCCGCGGCCGGCGCCGCCACCGCCAGCTAGGCGCCGAGTGGGCTGGCGGCGGCTGCCGGATCTGGGGCCGCGTGGTGAGGGCTGGTTCGCGGCGCAGATCGTCCTGTTCGTCGTCATCGCAGCCGCAGGTGAGGCCGGGCCTGCGTGGGGAGGAGTGGCCCGGACACTGGGCATCGCCGCGGGCGGGTTGCTGATCTGCTGTGGCGGTCTGCTGTCGGTGCGTGGATTGCTGGACCTCAGGGAGAACCTCACGCCGTTTCCCAAGCCCATGGAGGGCGCCAGGCTCGTGGAGGCGGGCGCATACCGGCTGGTCCGGCATCCGATATACGGCGGCCTGATTCTTGGCGCCGCCGGCTGGGGTCTGGTGACCTCATCGCCGTTGACCCTGGCGGGTGCGGTGCTGCTGGCCGGCTTCTTCGACCTGAAGTCACGCCGCGAGGAGCTGTGGCTGGCGGACCGCTACGCCGGCTATCCGGCCTACCGAAGCAGGACGCGGCGGCTCATCCCGTGGGTCTACTGAGCCGTGTTCGAGCCTGTCGCCTGATACAGCTGCAGCCGACCCATCTTGCCGACGCACTCCACGGCGCCGGCCCGCAGCAGGCAGTAAGCCGTTCGCATGGCCAGGTTCTTAGGCCGGCGTGAAGCGGCGGCCAGGTCTGCGGTCGTGAACCGGTACGGCAGACCGGGCGGCAGTAGTGCAAGCAAATCGGCCGGGGAATCGACAGGGATGGTTTCGACGATTTCGAGCAGCCGCCGATCGAGGCGCCACCATTCGCGCGGATAGCGATAGCGGGCGCCTTCCGGCACAGGGCCGCGGATCTCATCTTCGCGAATGAGGACCAGCTCGACGCGGAAGTTCGGGTGCGCCGCGAGTTCGGGGAACGCGGTCAGCTCACGGAAAAGGTCCATCGGCAGGCCGCGCTTGGGGGAGCGGCGCCGACTGCCCACGACGCCGTCCGAATCGACCCGGACGAGCCAACGTTCGACCGCGATGGGGTGTACAAGCGTGATCCGGTGGTCCTCCACGAGACGCCGCAGCTTGCGGGCGGCCGACGCGAAGCTCGCGGTCTGGACCTCGACCAGTTCGTCGTCGCGGACGACGTCGATCACGAAGCCGTCGACGCTCTCCTCGACGCGATCGCCGGGACGAGCGTACACAGCCTTCAGCGAAGCGTGGAGCGAACCCTCGCGGTAAGTGGAGAGCCCGCCCGAGACGGCCACTGAGCCGCTGCTAGCGGTTCTTCTGGACGAGCTGCCGCCCCGACGCCGTCCAGGCGTTCATGCCGCCGTCCAGGTTCCAGACGTTGGTGTAGCCGAGATCCAGCAGCGTCTGCGCGGCGACGGCGCTCTCGGCGCCGCTGCGGCAGTAGACGAGCACTTTCGCGCCCTTGTCGGCCGGCAGAAGTGAGGCCTTGGCCTTCAGCTGGTCGTAGGGGATGTAGAGGTCGGTGCCGTCGATTTCGCCGATGTACGGCGTCTTCACGTTGATCAGCGTGAAATCCTTGTGCTGGAGCATCTGGGCCAGCTGGTCGGAGCTGACGTTCGTCCATTGACCGCCGATGCCCGGCTGGACGACGCCGAACTGAGTCGGCCCGGCGGACGTCGCCACGGTTGCCGTGGCTGGCGTGCCGGTGGGGGTGGCGTCGCTGCTCTTGCCCGTAACGGCGCCGATCACGAAATCCGTGCCGATTACCACGATCGTGGCCAGGATCAGGACCACGACGAGCAGGGCTACCTGGGCGCGCCGGTCTGTCGCGAAGCCGGGCCGTTCGGGCTCCTGCGTTCTGGCGGCGCCTCTGCGGTCGCTGTGGCGGACGACCGTGGTGGACCGGCGCTTCTTGCTCATCGACTAGTTGTCCTGGTGGCCGTGGCCGCCACAGGATCCGGACTTGGAGCCGGATCCGGAGCAGCCGTCCTCCGAGCCGACCACGCGCAGCGAGCTGCGGCGGAACGATGCGATCGCCGAGGCGACATCAGGCCCGTCCGACACGTAGACCGGCACGCCGGCCTGATTGAGGCGATTGATGGCGCCCTGGCCGATGCCCTGGCACACGACCGCGTCGTAGCCGTCGGCGAACGCCTGGGAAGCCGGGACGCACTCGCCGTGACCGTGGGAGACTGCCGGGTTCTCGACGACAACTACGGTGTCCGCGTCCGTGTCCGCGATCGCGTAGAAGGGGGCACGACCGAAGTGGCCCGAAAGTTGGGCGCTGGCGCCGTTTGTGTCGTTGGTCGGGATTAGCAGTCTCATGTGATCTCCTGGGCCGGTCTGGATGCGGCCGCGGCCGCTATCTGTGTGTGAGGCATGCAATTCTGCGCCTTTGGCAGGCGCGGCGTCCGGGTAGGTGTCAGCCGGCGCTCGTTGAGGGCTTTAGGGCGTAGAAGAAGAGAGCGACCGGCCGGTAGACCACGTGGGCCAGTTTCATGAACGGCGCCAGCAGAACCAGTTCCATCGCAATCGCTACATGGAAGAGGAAGACCCAGTAGCCCCAGGTCGGGGCCTGCGGCAGGTAAAGAGCCAGCTCGAGCACAAAGCCACTCATGCCTGTGAGCCACAGCAGCAATAGGAGGGTCCAGTCGGCGGATTGCGACTTGCGGACGGACCTGTTGGCCTGCTGCAGCCGGTTGAGGATGAGCATCGTCGTGCCGAAGATGAGCATCGCTCCGGCGACAGTGCCGAGCAGGCGGACCGGGTACCAGATCGGGACCGGCGTGCCCGTGGCCTTGGTGCCGAGCAGTTCCAGCCCGTAGTCCGCGATCGTGGCGCCGAAGAGTCCCAGGAAGCCCCACATCGTCAGGGCGTGGAGCAGCCAGCGCCGCCGATACCAGGCCACGGGCTCCTGGACGGACTCGCAATCCTTGCGATAGCGCCGCTGGCCCAGCGATTCGATTCCGAGGGCAATCCAGAGGGCACGCGCCGAGCGGCCCAGTGCCGCCCTGCCGCCGAAAACGGTGCCCCAGCCGACTCCCTCAGATCTAGCGATGCGCCGAGCCATCGTGACGATTCCGGCGAGCCCGGCCAACCCAACGACGATCATGATCGCCAGACCGAGGCTGTGGATTAGCTCCGATGGTATGAACTTGAAGAGGGCCAGCGTGGAGCCGTCCTGAGGCCCGTGGGCGACGTACATGAACATGGCGAAGACGGCCGCGAGCATCACGGCAATGGCGGTGCCGATCACAGGCTGGAGGTACATCGTGCGAGCGAGTCGGGTCTTGTCGTAGCTCGCGATGGCATAGCGCCGGGCGGCGGCCATGAACTCACCCGGCTCGGCCTGGCGCGGGCATGTCTCGGAGCACTCGCCGCAGTAGTAGCAGGTCCACAGCTCCTTGGACGCGAGCAGCTCCGCCTTCATGCCCACCTGGGCGTAGCGGATGATGCGTCGCGGGAACGTGGCATCGTCGTCGGTCAGCGGACAGACCGCGGTGCAGTTGCCGCAGTTGAAGCACGCGGCGACATCGAATGCGCCGTAGCGCTGCAACTCGGGCAGGAGCGTGGGATCGATAGCGACGGCCATCAGCGGGGATCCTTCGCGACAAGGGCGTAGCGGACGTACGAGCCGTCCGTGGAGTCCTCGACGACCGAGCCGTACTTGCGCATGGCCGTTACGGTCCAGAGGATGGTCTTTGTGGGCATGCCCGAGGCCTCAGCGATCTCGGGCACGGTCATCGCCCCTCCGGCCAGCGACTTCTTGATCGCCGACTTGACCGCATTGTTCTGGCGAACGGACTCCAGGAGCGCCGACGACACGGGGCCGCGCCGTTCCTTGAGTTCGAGCATTTTGTTCCTGGGCTTGTCGACGGCGGTCATGAGCGGGCTCCCGCGGTGAGCGGCTCGGCCGTGATCGCGTCGATCATGGCTTTGTACTGGTCTATCTCCCAGCCGGCGACGTCCAGCGCTGAGACCGGACACGACGGCACGCAGGCGCCGCAGCCCTTGCAGGCGACAGGATTGACGTACGCACGCTTCTCGAGCACGCCTTCCTCGATCTCGACCTCCTGCATCGCGATGGCACCGGCGTAGCGGCAGGCGTCGAGACACAAGCCACAGCCGTCACACAACGACGGGTCGACCTTGGCCACGAACGGCTCCATCTCGACGTGATCTCCCGCCAGGAGTGCCGTCACTTTGGCTGCGGCTGCGGAGGCGGCCGATGTGCTCTCGGTGACGTCCATCGGAGCCTGGACCGTGCCCGCAAGGAGCAGCCCGGGGATAGCGCTCTCAACGGGGCGGAGCTTCGGGTGAACCTCGAGCAAGAAGCCGTCGGCCCCGACCGGAGCGTGGGTCATCTCGATAAGGCCGGTGACATCGCGTGGCATCACGCCGACGCTCAGGATCACCAGATCGACAGGGACCTCGATCTCGGTGCCGAATGTGAGCGTGTCGGTCACGGTCACCTTGAGGGGGAAGTCGGCTCCGTCGGACAGCTCGACCGTGGGCCTCGCGTCGTTGGCAAAGCGCATGAAGACGACGCCGGCCTTGGACGCGTCCACGTAGTACGGCTCCTGATCGCGACCATATGTCCGGATGTCGCGGTAAAGGTCGTAGACCGCGGTCTTTGGATACTTCTGGCGGATCTGGTTCGCGGCCTGGAGCGTGGCAGTGCAGCAGACCCGCGAGCAGTACTCGTGAAGCTTGCCGTCCGGACCGGGTTCGTCCACGTCTTCGATCTGGCGGCTGCCGACGCAATGGATCATGGCGATGGATCGAGGGACTCGACCGTCGATCTCGAGCCGGCCGCCGGTTGGCCCCTCCGGGTCCAGCATGCGATGGACCTGGGGGAGCGTCAGGATGCGCGGTGAGGTGGCGTAGCCGTACTCACCGACGCGCGGCTCGTAGTGGTCGAACCCGGTGGCTACGACGATCGCGCCGGTCTCGATCGTGGTTTCAATCGGGTCGCTCTTCAGGTCGATCCCGCGACCACCGGCCGCCGTCACGCAGTCGCCGCAGCGCGTGCAGGACGCCCAGTCGATCGCCGGCAGGTCTGGCTCGGAGCCCGGGTAGGGCTGATAGATCGCACGGCGCTTGCTGATGCCGTCGTCGAACTCGTTCGCGACCGAGATCGGGCAAGCGGCGATGGCCGCCTGCCTGTCGGCAAGCTCGGCATTGACTCCGCGCGGCGTCGTCTTCAGCGTCACCGTGAAGTCGCCGACATAGCCGGTCAAGGCGACGACCTCTGTCTCGGTCAGGATCGTGAGGTTGGGCTGGGCTTTGACCTCGGCGATGAGGCGGTGAACGAGAAGCCGGGCCGGATCTTCGGTCGGGAAGACGGTGTGCAGCTGGGTCGTCCGGCCGCCGAGGAACGGCGACTTCTCAACGAGCGTGACGCCGAGTCCCTGGCGAGCCAGATCCAGGGCTGCACGCAAGCCCGCCACGCCGCCGCCGATGACCAGGGCGCGGTGAACGGCGGCGACACGGACCTTCTCCAGCGGTTCGAGCATCTGAGCCTTGGCGACCGCCGCCCGAACGAGAGCGCTCGCCTTTTCCGTGGCAGCCTTCGGGCTGTGGGGATGAGCCCAGCTCGCCTGTTCGCGGATGTTTGCCGGCAGGAAGAGGTAGGGGTTCATTCCGCCGCGCTGGAGCACTCGCCGGAAGGTGGCTTCATGAAGCTTGGGCGTGCAGGCGGCGACGACGACTCGATCGAGACCGAGCGCCTGGATGTCGTCAACGATGGCCTTCTGGCCTTCGTCGGAACACATGAACATGATGTGGCGGGCAACGGCCACGCCATCAAGTCCGGCGGCCTCGGTGGCGACCTTGTCGACGTCGACGACGTCGGAGATGTTGCCGCCGCAGTGGCAGATGTAGACCCCGACCTTCTCGGCGAGGACCGGTAGTACGACTTCCGGTGGCGTCGCGGGTGCTGCCGCCGTGGTGGCTGCCTGGTTCTTTGGCTTCGAACGTCGCTCAGCCACGCAGCACCTCCGAGTGGCCGGCAACAGCGAGGGCATCGCCCGCCTCTATTTCACGGATGTCGATCTGGACCCCGTCATCGGCCGGCTGTGGAGAATTGGGCGGCGGCCCGAGATACGTCGCCACTTTCGTCGCGGCGGCGCTGGCCTCCATGATCGAGTCGACGATGTCCTTGGGCCCGATGGCGGTGCCGGCTGCGGCGACACCCGGCATGCTCGTCAGCGTGGCATCGAGCTTGGGCTCGGGCGAGGCAACGAAGCCGTACTGGTCGAGATCCACGCCGATGAAACGGCGGGGATCGTCGCCCGGCTTGAGGCCCACCGACAGGACTACGAGATCGTGCGCCATCTCGGAGACGCGGCCGTCTTCTTCGATGATCTCGACGCGCAGCTTGAGGTCGCCGTTGGGCTCCTCCTCGATCCGGGCGACCTTGGCCTTGACGAAGTTGATGCCCATCGAGCGAGCGGTCTGATAGAACTGCTCGTAGCCCTTGCCGAACGCTCGGATGTCCATGTAGTAGACGGTGATGTCCGCCAAGGGCAGAGAGCCGGACAGGAGCATCGTCTGCTTGATGGCATACATGCAGCAGACTCGCGAGCAGTACGGCACGCCGAGCGTCTCGTCGCGAGAACCGGCGCACTGGACGTACGCGACGTTGTCGGGGATCTTGCCGTCGGATGGGCGCAGGACGCGGCCGTAAGGGCCGTTGGGCGACAGCAGCCGCTCCATGTCCAGCGCGCTGATGACGTTCGCGGCGACGCCGCCCTGGTATTCCTTCTTGGCGTCGAGCGGCGTTGTCTCGAAACCTGTGGCGATGACCACGGACCTGGCGTGAACCGTCACCGAGACGGGCTTCTGGCCGAAGTCGATGGCGTCGGTCGGGCAGGCCTTTTCGCACTTGCCGCAATAGACGCAGCCGTCGATGTCGATCAGAGCCTTCTGCGGAATTGCCGTGCCGAACGGGATGTAGGCCGCTCGCCGGGCGCCCATGTTGCCCTCGAACTCGTGCGGCAATTCGACCGGGCAGGCGTATTCGCAGAGCCGGCAGCCGATGCACAGGTCCTCGTCTACGTAACGGGCCTTGCGCGTCAGCTTGGCCGTGAAGGCGGCTCCGTCCGGCGTGATGCTGTCGACGTCGGTGTACGTCCAGGTGGTGATGTTGTCGTGGTGAGCCGCCGACGACATGCGTGGCGTGGTGATACAGCTTGCGCAGTCCATGGTCGGGAAGACCTTGGAGAGGGCGATCATCTTTCCGCCGATACTGGCCTCACGCTCCACGAGCAGGACGCTGTAGCCGCGATCCGCCAGGTCCAGGGCCGACTGGAGTCCGGCGATGCCGGCGCCGACGACGAGGGCGTCGATATCGATCCGCTGCTCAATCACGCCGTAACCGCCGTCATCTCGCCGCTGACGGGGCCGAGCTCGGCCATGACGGCCTCCATGTCGCTCACTTCTTTGAGGAAAGCCTTGGTGCAGACGCTGCAGATGGCGGTGAGCTTCAGGCGGCGGATGCTGATGCCGCGGGCCTTCATCTGCGCGTAGACCTTGGGGATGCGGGCGGCGAGTTGTTCGTATGAGCCCTCATACGGGCTATCCGTGCCGCACGAGGCGATCAGGATGCCGTCGATGCCCTTCTCGAAGCAGTGCAGGTAGAAGGACTCGGGAAACATGACCGGGTCGGGGGTAGGAATGACGTATGTGTTGGGCGGGTATTCCATGTGGGCCTGCCCGGTTGCGTCGATCCCGGGGTATGAACACAGGAGCGTCGCGACCACCAGCATCCTGGTGGCCTGAGTCTCTGTCGGGGTGCCAGCCATTCGTTCTCCCGAACCATTCGGACGTGAAGCCGGGGGCGCCCGGTGCAGCAGGGCGCCCCCGGCTTCGGATTTACTTCTTGCGCCGGACGAATACGCGGTCGTAGCCGTCCGCGGTCGCGAAGCCGAGGAACTCGTGGCCAACCTTGGTCGCCCAGGCGCCGATGTCGGACTTGGTCACCGGGTCGCTGGACCAGATCTCGAGCACGGAGCCGACCGAGACGGCGCCGATGCCCTTCTTCGCTTCGAGGAGAGGACCGGGGCAGGCGCTTCCGCGTGCGTCGACGACCTTGCCGACGGTTACGGCGGCGAGCTCAGAGTCGGTCAGTGCAGTGGTCATTCTGTGTGGCTCCTAGTAAACGAGGGCGTTGGTGGCCGAGGTGATTTCCGCGACGAACCGGGCGGCGGCGACCACTTCGGAGTTTTCGGCCAGGTCGGTGGCTTCGATGTGGCGCGCCTTGACGCACGGTCCGCAGAGCAGCAGCTTGCCGCCCAATTCGGCGTAGTCGGCCAGAAGCTTGGTGAGGGGCGGGAACCCTTCGGCAGCGACCGAGTCGGAGCGGCCCTTGACCGCCACCTCAACGCCGTCCGCCTGCAACCCGATCACGACCTCCACGTCGGAGGCAAGAGCCGCGACCGCCATTACGAACGGGATCGAAACGTGCTCGGGGTGGCCGGTTCCATGGGTGACCATGATTACGAGCTTCTCAGCCATTAGGTGACTCCTCGTTAACTTCGCTGGCATAAGCCGATAGAGCGGACCCCGGAAGGGCCGCAATTGCGTGCGTCATGGGAGGACTTCGACCGGGTCGCGTGGCGCGGGGACCTGGCTGATGAATGTGGCCGCCATGTCGCCCATGCGCGCCATGCGGCGGATGAGAACCTGGCGCATCAGGTCGCAGGCGGCCACGATCTCCGGATCGACCAGCTGGTATCGAACCTCGCGGCCGGTCCGCACCGCCTCAACCAGGCCGGCCGAGCGCAAGGCGGCGAGGTGCTGTGAGACGGTCGGCTGTGGAATCTCGAAGTGTTCGGCGAGCCGCCGCACCTCCATGGGTCCGGTCTCTCCGAGCAGGTGGATCATCTCCAGCCGCCGGGGGCTGGCGATTGTCTTGAGTATCGATGCCTGCATGACGTAGATGTCGGCAGCGGGGCGAAGCATGTTCGGGTCCTCCTCGTCGGGCGCGAGGTGGGTCTGGTCGTGACGCATTGAGCTATGCGTGGTATATGAATAGGTCAGGACCATGCATATGCCTATCTGCCGCTCGTAATGTCCTGGCGGCCTTATGGCCCTAAGTCGTCCACTTATGTTTTCGCCTGCGAGGGCGGTTTCGCCGGCCGTCCTACAATCGCGGCATGAGCACCACCGAACGACCGGGCGGGCCCGGGGCGGCCACCGGCAGGGTCTTCCAGCGAGTCCTCGGCCACGACCTCCCGGTCGCCGTCAGAGCCGAAGGCAGCACCATCTGGGACGCCGAAGGGCGGTCCTACCTGGATGCCGCCGGCGGGGCGATCGTCGTCAACGTGGGCCACGGCCGGCAGTCGATCGTGGATGCGATGGAGCGTCAGGCTCGGGCCTTTACCTACGTCCACGGCACGACGTTCACGAACCAGCCCCTCGAGGACTACGCCCGAGCGATCGGTCCGCACCTGCCCGTCGACGACCCGGCGATCTATCCGGTCAGTGGTGGGTCGGAGGCGATCGAGAGCTGCCTGAAGCTCGTTCGGTCCTATCACCTCGCGCGGCGCGAGCCCGACCGCACCGTGGTCATCGCGCGGTGGGGGAGTTACCACGGCAACACCATCGGCGCGCTCGATCTGTCGGGCCGCCTGCCGCTCCGCCGCCCTTACGAGCCGTGGCTGGGCCGCTTCACCCACGTCAGCGCCGCGTATCCCTACCGCGCCGGAGAAACCGCCGCGCGTGCCCTGGGCGACGTGGACTCGCTCGTCGCCGATCTCGAGTCCGCTATTGCCGCGGCAGGGCCTGGCAGAGTGGCCGCGTTCGTGGCCGAGCCGATCGTCGGAGCCACGCTGGGCGCGGTAGCGCCGCCGAACGGCTACTGGCCGGCAGTTGCCGAGGTGTGCCGGCGCTACGGCATTCTGCTCGTGGCCGATGAGGTCATGACCGGCTTCGGGCGGACGGGTCAATGGTTCGGCATGGACCACTGGGGCGTACGGCCCGACGTGCTGGCCGCGGCCAAGGGCGCCGCCGGCGGCTACTTCCCGCTGGGGCTGGCCGTCGCGAGCGGCCAGGTGTACGAGACGATCACCGGCGGCGGCGGCTTCGTCCACGGGTTCACCTACAGCCACTCCCCGGTGGGTGCGGCGGTGGCCGGCGAAGTGCTACGGATCCTCGAGTCGGAGAACCTCGTCGAGGCGAGCGCCGTGCAGGGCGAGCGGCTGCTGGCGCTGCTTCGAGCCCGGCTGGGCGACCACGCCAACGTCGGCGAGATTCGCGGTCGCGGCCTGCTCGTCGGCATCGAACTCGTCGCCGATCGCGCCAGGCGGCGGTCGTTCCCGCGCTCCGCGCATCTGATCGAGACCGTCATGGCCCATGCCCGCGCAGAGGGAGTCCTGCTGTATCACGGCACCGGCAACGAAGACGGCACGAACGGCGACACCATTCTGCTGGGGCCGCCGTTCGTGGTTACGGATGCCGAGTTGGCGACGATCGCCGAAGTGGTGGGTAGCGCCGTGGAACGGGCTACTTCCGAGATCGCGGCGGCGACGGCCTAGCCTTCGAAGGGTTCGCGTGTCGGCCCCGTCGCCGGCCGCGGTGGCCGGTCTGCGCGACAAAATCGGGGCCAGAGCGTCCTGAGGTTCCCCTAGGGTGTTTCCCTAGGGCAACGTTCCTACGCAGTCCGGTGGAGCCACATATCGCCAATGTTGGTGATGGCGGCGGGTGGTCTCTACCCGTAGGGTTCACACATGGTCGCTACCCATCCCGAGCGAGGCATGTCCGAGACGCCGTCGTCTGCGCGCGGGCGGCGCCGGCCGTTCGCCGGCCTGGCGGCGCGAGCCATGGGCATAGCGGCCGTCCCGTTGGCGATCGCCACGGGCTTACTTGCTTTCGAAGATGCCTTCGAGCTGGGTAACGGCTTCATCGCCGCCGGCCTCGCCTTCATGTGCCTTGCCGTCGTGGCGATGCTGCTGGTAGGGATTCGCGAGCTACGGGCGGCGGAAGCGCGGACCGGCGCGGCCATCGCTCGGGCTACCAACGCCGAGTCGATGCAGCGGTCGCGCGCCGATGAGCTGGCCAGCGTCCTCAAAGCCAGCGAGAGTCTTGCTTTCAGCGGCGAAGGCCGGGTGGACTACCTCGCGGTTCTCGAAGCCATCACGCCCGATGGGGCGACGTCGTTCCTGGTTCGAGTCGAAAGTGAGACCGAGGGCGCCATCGTGGCCGCTCATGGGCCGGCTGCGGCATCCACGATCGGGATGCGCCGGAGCTTTCCGCCGACCGGAACAGAGTCCGGACATGCGGCGGCCCCGATCGCTTCGTTCAGCCGCAGCGGGCATTCCATCGGAGCCGAAATGCCACGCGAGCACCTGGCCGGGTTTGAGCTCGGGGTCGAGGCGGCTCTCGCCATCCGGCTCGCCGACCACGGCGGCCGCGCGCTCGGCTGGCTGCATCTGCTCGATCATAACGACGAGCGAATCCTGGAGCCGAGTTTCGTCGGTCTGGCCCAGCTGATGGCCAACCAGATCGCCGTGGCGATGGAGAACAACGCTCTGCTGGTCAGGATGCGCCGCCAGCTGGTCGAGGTACAACGCGTCCAGGAGCAGCTGATACAGGCCTCCAAACTCGGTGCGGTAGGAGAACTGGCTGCGGCCGTGGCCCACGAGGTAAACAACCCGCTGACCGGGATACTCGGATTCGCGGAACTGCTGATGGCCGAACTGCCCGAAGACGATCCCCGCCACGGAGAGGCCGAAGTCATTCGAGACGAGGCGGTCCGGTCTCGCTCGATCATCAGGGCCCTGCTCGAGTTCGCGCGGCCGCGGCCGCCACAGCGGATTCCGACCAACATCAACGACCTGGCTCGCGCCACGATCGATCTCATCCGCTTCCGCGCATCCGAGGCCGAAATCAAGATTGCGGCCGTCTACGGCGACCTACCCTGCCTCGAGATCGATGCCGACGCGTTCCGGCAGGTTCTGCTGAACCTCTTCAACAACGCCGTCGATGCGATGCCTCAGGGCGGAGAACTGCGAGTGACGACGCTGGCCGAAACGGAGCGGGTGGGCGTCGTCATCGCCGATGTCGGCGTCGGTATGGACGACGTCACCCGGGAACGCATTTTCACGCCGTTCTTCTCGACCCGGGCCGGCAGTGGCGGCGGTACCGGGCTCGGCCTTTCGGTCAGCCTCCAGATCGTCGAGAGCCACGGCGGCACGATCGACGTCGATAGCGCGCCGGGTCGTGGATCCGTGTTCACGGTCTGGCTCCCTCGATCCTCACCGGCCTTCGAGGGCGACATACTGGTGCCGGGAACCGAGCCGCGTCTGCCCGCACAACCGTCGACGGATCTCGACAGCGGCGCGTGCGAACCCGAGACTGGGCTCGCGCCCACGATTCAACATCGGATGGAAGCTGCATGAACTGGGATCTACGACCATCGAGGAGCGGCAACGCCAGGCCTCGGGTCCTGTGCGTTGACGACGAGCCGGTGATCCTCCAGATCCTGCGGCGGCTGCTCGAGGTCCAGGGCTTCGAACCGGTCGTCTGCGGCGATCCGCTGGCCGCTATTTCGATGTTCACCGAGGGCATGTTTGACGTCGTGATCACGGACATCCACATGCCCAGGATGGACGGCCTCTCGCTGATGAGGGCGCTCCGCGAGAAGCAGCCCGAGCTGCCGGTCGTCGTGGTCACCGGCCACGGCACCGTCGACACGGCGATCCAGGCGCTGCGTGAAGGCGCGACCGGGATGCTGGTCAAGCCGTTCACCGGCGAGGAGTTGTTGGGAGAGGTGCGTCGCGCTCTTTCCACGGCTCAGATGCATTACGAGGCGCTGCAGTACCGCTACCTGAGCCCGGTTCTAGACTCCATCGCGCTGACCCTCTCGACGGCCATTGAGGCCCGCAATCTCGAGACCGGCGAGCACTGCCGCCAGCTCGGGATCCTGTCTGAGCGGATGGCCGCGGTTCTGGGACTCGACGAGCGCCAGCAGATGACCATCCGGATCGGCGGCTACCTTCACGACATCGGCAAGATCGGCATCGCCGACGCGGTGCTGCTCAAGCCGGGCCGGCTGACGGAGTCGGAGATGGCCGAGATGCGCCGCCACAGCGAAATCGGCGCCGCAATCCTCGAGGTCCACGACGCGATGGCGGACATCGCCCAGATCGTCAGGCACCACCACGAACGCTGGGACGGGCGGGGCTATCCCGACGGGCTCGTCGGCGACGCCATCCCACTCGGCGGCCGAATCATCGCCGTCGCGGATGCGTTCAATGCCATGATCAGCGACCGGATCTATCGACCGGCACTGTCGGTGGAGCGAGCCTGGGCGGAGTTGCGCGCCCATTCCGGCTCGCAATTCGATGCCGAGATCGTCGAGGTCTTCGAGAAGGTCGTCGACGAGCATGGTCATCTCCGGCCGCTCGACCCCGCCATAGAGCAGACACTCAATAGCGATGTCCACGTCCCGATGGCGGCCGAGGAATTGCATGCCCGGCTGGCGATGCTGCCGATGCTCGAGCCGCTGGTAGTCACACCGGCCAATTCATCCGAAGCCTGCCCGGTCGCGGTCAACGGCGAGGAATGCGCTGTTCTGTCGTCGGGCGAGGGCTGCGAGATCGTGACGTCGGGTGAGGGCGATCGGACGCCGTCTTCGGGGGCGCGCCAGGTCGCCTGAAGCTTCTCGGGTTCCGGGCGCGGCGCGTCCGGGCGCGGCGCGGGCGCGGCGCTCAGCGGCGGTTGCGACTGACCACGTAGAGCCCCAGCAGCACGATCAGCAGCGGGCCGATCAGTCTGTCGGAGGGGAAATTCGCGATGTTCGAGGCGGCCACGTCGCTGCCGCCCCACAGGGCCAGAAGCGCGCCGATGCCCAACGTCCAGGTGATCCGCCGGCCGGTCGATGAGCGGATCAGCGCCACTGCCATCACGCCGAGCCCCAGGAAGAGCGTGCCCCAGCCCGAACCGTGGATGAGGCTCATGCTGTTCAGCAGGTCCGAGAGCGCGAGCGCCGTGACGAAGACGCCGGCATAGAGGGCCAGATCGCTGCGGTCGCGGACACCCACAACCAGCAGCACGACGCCGACCGCCAGGAAGAACGCCGAAGCCCCCACCTGGGCCTCGCTGAAAAGCTGGCCCGCGGCCAGGAATAGGCCGAGGACGATCAGGAAGACCCCGATCGTGCTGACGCCCGACCGGTTGCCGTGCCAGTTTCCGTCGAGCGTCCAGTCGTTCACCCGGACGACGCCGGGATTGTCTTGCTTGCCCATGGCTGGAGATTAGCAGCCGGCGGGGCGATTGTGTCGCCGCCTGGGTCGCCGCGCCTGGTAGCCGGAGAGAGGCGGCGCTAGTCCAGGGACGCCTCGACGCTGAGCTGGACGTTGCCGGCCAGCGCTCGCGAAATCGGACAGCCGTCCTTGGCCTGAGAGGCCATCTCCCGGAACTTGGTCGCGTCGAGTCCGCGCACGTGCCCGTGAACGGTGAGCTTGCTCGAGATGACCGTCCACTTGCCGTCGACCCGATCGAAGGCGATCTCCGACGTCACGTCGAGTTTCTCCGGCGGGTTGCCGGCCTTGGTTAGATCGCTCGAGAAGGCCATCGCGAAGCAGCTGGCGTGAGCCGAGGCCAGCAGTTCCTCGGGGCTCGTCTTGCCGTCGGCCTGCTCGGTCCTCGAGGCCCAGGTCACGGGCAGGTTCGAGAATGCCCGACTGGTGACGGCGCTTAGCTGGCCCGTGCCGGTCGCCAGATCTCCGTCCCAACTAACCGTTGCGCGTCGTACTGCGGCCATGGCCGACTCCTCATCGGGTTTTTGACACGGCCATAGTCTCACTCGCTCGACGGGATGGCGATGGACTAGCGTTGAAGGCACGAGCCGCGGGACGCCGCAGGTCAGCCGATAGCGGCTTTCGCGGCTACGACGCCTCGAACGCGCGTCCGCGGCGCGGGTCGCCGAACTGGTACGGACGCGGCAACTTCCCGGAACAGCGAGCGGTGGGCCGGGCCATCGGGCGCCACGAGCGAAGTTGCCCCGCCGAACGCCAGGTAGGCGCTCAGCGCCTCCGAGAATGACTCGACGAAATCGGGCGCGTCCAGCGGTTCGAAGCCAGGTTGCCATGACAGGCCGAGGATGCGGACCGCCTTCGCGGCCCGATCGATGCGCGGCTCGATACGCCCCACCAGCCGGTCGCCGAAGAGAATCGGCAGGACGTAGTAGCCCCAGCGCCGTTTCGCGGCCGGCGTGTAGACCTCCCAGCGGTACTCGAAGTCGTAGAGCGGTTCCAGCACGCCGCGATCCCACATCAGCGGGTCGAGTGGGGCGATGAAGCTGCAGCCGGGCCTCGGGATGCCCGAGCCGGCCACGCCCGAGCCGGCCACGCTCGCGCCGGGGCCGCGCTCCGCGACTTCGCGCCGAGCCTGGGCCAGCAGCGGTAGCTCGTCGGCCACGATGAAGCGCTCGCCACGGACACCTTCCACGTCGACGGGCACGATCTGGCCGCGATCCAGAAGCTCGTGCCGCAGTTCCGTACGCGACGCCGCGGTTCCCGTGCCGGGCCACAGTTCGCCGCTCCCGCCGGCCCCCAGCAGGCCGTGGCCCCGATATCGAGACAGGAGCTTGTGGCGCATCTGCTCGCGTTCCGGGATGCGCGTCGCGAGCAGGTCGGCGGGGAAGAGGCGCTCGGTGAGGTCGTAGTAGCGGCGGTTCCCGTCCCGTCGGGCTAGGGCCAGGATGCCGGCTACAGAGAAGGCTTCGAGCACCGCCCTGACAGCCGTCGTCGGTCCCCAGAACCATTCGATTGCCGCCTCGCGCTCGAAGTCGGTCGAGCATTTCGGGCCTTCGACCGTGATCTCGGCGAGCACCTTCTCCGCCAGGTCCGGCTGACTCCGCAGCAGTGCGCCAGCCCGGCCGTCGGCGCCGTTCTGCCATGTGATCCGGTAGTAGGGCAGCTCCGACGTCGGCAGGAGATTCAGAGCCTTGTTGTACGCTTCGAAGAGCAGGCGGCGGCCGTACAGCAGTTCATCGGTCAGCTCCCTGCGGTATCCGTCGATGCGGGCCTGGAGTACGAGGTCGTGGTTGCGGCCGGCCACGTTGAGCGGATCGAACTGGAGCGACCCGAGCCGGTCGACAACCGCCAGCACGCTTTCCGGCGATGCGGGCAAGGCGCGCGGGGGCGCGAGGAGGTGGCGGATCGCCAGAAAGCGGCGTGCTTCGGAGAGGCTGATCTTCAGTGGCATGGTGCGATTGTGCGGGTCGGAACGTCAGGACGCGGCAGGTTTCCGGCCGTGGCCGTGCGGGCCCGGCCGTTTCGACTTGAGCAATACCAGCGAGCGCGGCTGGACCGTGAGCTTGTCGCCTTCGGACAGGCTCGGGCTTCCGGTCGAGCCGCTTCCGGTCGTGCCGTTGCCGCTGGATGTGTCCACCTCGCGGAGCCACTCCCGCGGCGAGCCGATCGCGGGCAGGGTGAACGTGAGCGGTTCCCACCAACCGTTGACGATCAGCAGCAGGTCATCGTCGAGAATCGGCATGCCGCGGTCGTCGCGGTCGGCGTCGAGGGCGCCGTCGAGGTAGGCGACCACGCTGCGCGTCCAGCCCGCGCCCCAGTCCGAATCGGTCATCGCCGACCCGGCGGGTGTGAACCAGGCAATGTCCTCGCGTCGGGCTCCGCTGGCGAAGCGGCGGCGGCGAAGCACCGGGTGGCGCCGCCGAACGGCGATGAGATTGCGCGTGAAGGCCAGCAGACCCGCGTCGACCGAACCCCAGTCGAACCAGGTGATCTCGTTGTCCTGGCAGTAGCCGTTGTTGTTGCCTTGCTGCGTCCGGCCCATCTCGTCACCGCCGAGGATCATCGGCACCCCGAGACTCAGCAGGAGCGTGCCGAGCAGCGCTCGCGATTGCCGTGCCCGCAACGCCAGCACCGTGGCGTCGTCCGTGGCGCCTTCCGCGCCGCAGTTCCAGGAGCGATTGTCGTCGGTGCCGTCGTTGTTCTGCTCACCGTTGGCTTCGTTGTGCTTGCGGTCGTAGGAGACGAGGTCCCGCAGAGTGAAGCCGTCGTGGCAGGTGACGAAGTTGATCGAGGCGTTGGGCCGGCGGTTCGAGTTGCCGTACAGGTCGGCCGAGCCGGTGAGGCGCGTGGCCAGGTCGGGCAAGGTGCCGGCCAGGCCACGCCAGAAGTCACGGCTGGTGTCGCGGTACTTGCCATTCCACTCGCTCCAGAGCGGCGGGAACCGGCCCAGGTCGTAGCTGTCGGTCTGGCCCACGTCCCAGGGTTCGGCGATCAGCTTCACCCGCGATACGACCGGATCCTGCGAGACCAGGTCGAAGAAGGTCGCAACTCGATCGAAGCCGCCGTGTTCGCGCGCCAGCGCGACCGCCAGATCGAACCTGAAGCCGTCGACGTGCATCTCGGTGACCCAGTACCGCAGCGAGTCCATGATCATCCGCAGGCAGGTCGAGTCGTCGGGGTTGAGGGAGTTGCCCGTACCGGTTGTGTCGTAGTAGTAACGGCTGTCGCCGTCCACCAGACGGTAGTAGGCGGGGTTGTCGAAGCCGCGCCACGAGAGCGTCGGTCCAAGTTGATTGCCCTCGGCGGTGTGGTTGAAAACGACGTCGAGGATGACTTCGAGCCCGGCCGCGTGAAGGCTCTTGACCATAGCCTTGAACTCGGCGACCTGACCGCCGCTCCGGCCGGCCAGGACCTCCGCCGAATAGCCGGCATGCGGTGCGAAGAAGCCGAGCGTGCTGTAGCCCCAGTAGTTGTCGAGCCCCTTAGATCGCAGAAAGCTGTCGTCGATGTGTTGGTGGACCGGGAGCAGCTCGACGGCGGTGATGCCGAGGCTCGCAAGGTGGTCGATCGCCGGCTTCGACGCCAGGCCCGCATAAGTGCCGCGCAACTCGGGCGGCACGTCCGGATGGCGTTGAGTGAAACCCTTGACGTGGGTCTCGTAGACGACCGTGTCGGAATAGTGAATCGCAGGTGGGGCGTCGCTGCCCCAGTCGAATTCGTCCGCGACTACCAGGCCCCGCGGCACGTGTGCCGCCGAGTCGAGACGGCTTGGGCTATCCGGAGAATCGGGCGAGTAGCCCAGGACGGCGTCGCCCCAGTCGATGCCGCCGTCGATGGCGCGTGCGTATGGATCGAGCAGCAGCTTCATGGGGTTGCAGCGGAACCCATCGCCGGGCGCGTAGGGTCCGGAGACGCGGTAGCCGTACCGCTGGCCGGGTCCGATGCGCGGAACGAAGCCGTGCCAGATCCCGGCATCCTGCTCCAGCAGAGGCACCTGCACTTCGCGGCCGGATGCGTCGAAGAGGCATAGTGTCACGCCGTCGGCGATGCCGGAAGCAACCGCGAAGTTGGTACCGTCGGGACCTGGAGTCGCACCGAGCGGATAGGGCCGGCCGGGCCACGCCTCAGTCTTCATCAGCCCCTCGCATGCGGCCCAGCTGCTGCTGTGGTGTCAGCGTGCCACACCTTCGCCCTGGGGTCCAGCCCTCACGAGAAGGTCCGAGACGCCGGCCGGATCGGAGGCGATGTATGTGTCCAGGCTCGTGCCCATGGCAGCGTCCACGGCGATGAGCAACGACTCGGCCGAGAAGGGTTTGGCCAGGAACGGCACCGAGTCGTCGCGGCCGCTTTCGACGATCTCCTCGGCGTAGCCGGAGACCAGCAGTACCCGGAGCTCGGGACGGCTGCGGCGAAGCACGACCGCCAGCTCCGGGCCTCGCATGCCCGGCATCACCACGTCGGAGAGCAGCAGGTCCGGCGGCTCGGGCATCGACTCGGCGGCCAGAATCGCCTCGTCGGGGCCCTCCGCAGCAGTCACTTCGAATCCGGCCCTGGTCAGCACGCGCTGAGCGATGTCGCGCAGTCCGGGCTCATCCTCGACCAGGAGGATGCGGCCGGAGCGCCGACCGGCGGGCGTCGAAGCGGAGGCCCGACCGGCTGCGCCCGCTGCCGGCGCCTCGCGCATCACCATCGGGAAGAAGATCTGGAACGCCGTGCCGTGGCCTGGCTCGGACTCCACGAACACGGACCCGCCCGACTGCTTGATGATGCCGTACGTCGTCGCGAGCCCGAGGCCCGTGCCGCGCCCGCGGCTCTTGGTCGTGAAGAATGGCTCGAAAATGTGGTCGCGAGTCTCCGAGTCCATGCCCATGCCGGTGTCGGTGACTGAGATCGTGACGTAGTCGCCTGCGTTCAGCTCTCGTGGCCTGTTCCGGCTGGACGGGGCGAAGTGGTGATGGCCGGTCTGGACGACCAGACGCCCGCCGGCCGGCATCGCGTCTCGTGAGTTGAGCGTCAGGTTCAGGATCACTTGCTCGAGCTGGGTGCGGTCGGCACGCAGATAGCCCGCGTCGGCGTCGAGCTCCATCTTCAGCTCGATCTGCTCGCCGATGAGCCGCCGCAGCATCGATTCAACCCCGCCGGCCACGTCGTTGACTGCCAGAACCTGCGGCTGGAGCATCTGGCGGCGGCTGAATGCCAGCAGTTGCTGAGTCAGGCCCGCGGCTCGCTCGGCGGCATCGCGGATACCGGTCACGTACTCGGTCAGGTCGGTTTCGGGCGGTTCATCCAGGGACAGGTCGGCGAAGCCGATGATCGCGGTCAGGATGTTGTTGAA
>PMXR01000136.1 GCA_003171035.1 Chloroflexota bacterium | reverse complement strand
TGCATGACCCCGGCCACGTGGAACAGCACGTCGAGCGGCTCACGACGTTCCAGCTCACAGGCCGCGAAGGCGCGGATCTGCGCGAAAGACGAGAGATCAACGGACCGCGGTTCGACCAGGGCGCCCGGGTGGTCGCGCCGGATCTCGCCGGCGGCGACCGCCGCGGCTTCGGGGGTGCGGGCCACGAGGAAGACCCGGTGGCCGGCGAGGGCGAGCTTCTCCGCGGTGAGCCGGCCCAGCCCCCGGCCGCCGCCTGTCACGAGCGCAGTCTTCATCTCCTCGACATCCTAGCGGGGCGCGCTCGTTCACCCGGGACTGATTCGCGGCTCCCCGAGGGAGGGGGGTCCGCGGCGGATTGCGGTGCCCTGGAGCCGGCCGCGCCTCGGCTTATCCTTGACGCGTCCCGAGCTCGTGCGCATCCGTCGGAGGGCCCATGTCAAGACGTGCAATGGCCGCGATCCCGGTCGACCGATCCACGAGCCTGTTTCGCTGGAACGGCGTCCTCGCCGTCCTCCACTTCGTCCAGTTCGCGGCCATCCTGGGCCTCTCGTTCGCGAAGAGCCCGGTGGTGACGTCGCCGGTGGTGGGCACATACCTGCGCTTTGACGAGGCGACCCGTCACCTCGTCAGCGCCCAGCGCTCCATCTGGGATCTGCCGATCGGCCCGGCCGTCGCCCTGTTCTTCCTCATGAGCGCCGTGGCCCACTTCGTCATGGCGTTCCCGGCACGCCGCTGGTACGAGGCGCATCTCGCCCGCGGCCAGAACCCGATCCGCTGGATCGAGTACTCGTTCTCCTCGAGCGTGATGATCGTCGTCATCGCCGCCCTCGCCGGCGTTCAGGACGTCGGCGCGTTGATCGCGATCTTCGGCGTCAACGCCGCGATGATCCTGTTCGGCTGGAGCATGGAGATCGCGAACGAAGGGCGCGACCGGCCACAGTGGCTCCACTACGTCTTCGGGTGCCTCGCCGGCGCCGTTCCGTGGATCGTCATCTTCGTGACGCTCGTGAGCTCCGCCACCGAGCCCAGCTCGGCACCCATCCCGGGATTCGTCATCGGGATCTTCGTGTCGCTGTTCGTCGCCTTCAACGTCTTCGCGATCAACATGGTCCTGCAGTACCGCAAGGTCGGTCGCTGGCGCGACTACCTGTACGGCGAGCGGGCCTACATGCTCTTCAGCCTGGTCGCCAAGTCGCTTCTGGCCTGGCAGGTCTTCTTCGGCACATTGCGCCCTTAGGCCGAGCCCAGGCATCGATTGCTGTGCAAGACGATTCCCAGCACGTCCGACAATCGTCCTCGGCTACAGTTCGCCGTCCGTCGGGAAGCCGCGCTTCTGGTGCTCCCGCACGACGTCGAGCGCCTGTTCCACTTCGGCCACCGTATAGGGCTTGCGCAGGACGGTGACGATCCTCGTGTCGGCCAGTTCTTCGGGCGCCAGCCCGCCAAGGTTGCCGGTGGCCAGAATCACCGGCACTCTGGGAGCCATCTCGCGCACGTATCTGGCCAGGACAAGCCCGGTCATGTGCGGCATGGTGAAATCGGTCAGGACGGCCCAGAAGCCGGTCGGCTCGGCCGACAGGCGGACCAACGCTTCAGCCGGCGTATCGACGCCCACGGGCTCGTAGCCGAGGTCGCGGAGGATGTGCCCGACGAGCTCCACCAGGTACGGCTCGTCGTCGACTACGAGCACGCGTTCGCCCTGGGCTGCGTCCGGCGCGGGCCGTATAACCCGAGTGTCGATCAGCTTGTCCCAGACGGGAAGGTAGGCCTCGAAGCGCGACCCCTCTCCCGGCGAGCTGGTGGTAGCAAGCGCGGCCTTATGATCGAGCACGATCCCGTGGACCACAGAGAGTCCGAGCCCCGTTCCGTGCCGCAGTTCCTTGGTGGTGAAGAAGGGCTCGAACATCCGCTGCATCACCTCCTCGGTCATGCCGCTGCCCGAGTCCTCCACGACGAATCGAACATACTGCCCGGATGACAGCGAACCGGCCATGAGCGGGATACCAGTCGGGTCGTCGACGCTTACCGCGGCCGCCTCGAAGCTGAGTTTGCCGCCGTCCGGCATGGCCTGAGCCGCGTTGACACACAGGTTCATGAGCAGCTGGTGGAGCTCGGTCGGATCGCCGTAGACGTGCTCCTCGAGGTCATACCCACGGCATTCCACGACCATGTTGCTCGGCACCGATGCCCGGAGGAGCCGCATGGTTTCTGTGACCAGCATGCCAACTCGTACGGGGATGCGCTGGGGCGTGTTCTGGCGGCTGAACGTGAGGATCTCCCGGACCAGATCACGGGCACGCAGGCTGGCGGTCAGAATCGCGTCAACGGCGTCCTTCCGCTGCACTGGATCCTCGCCGTCGATCCTGAGCAGATCGGCGTAGCCCACAATCGCGGTCAGGAGGTTGTTGAAGTCGTGGGCGATGCCCCCGATCATCGTGCCCAGCGATTCAAGACGCTGAGAGCGCCGGAGCTGTGCTTCGAGTTCCTCGCGCTCGGCTTCCTTCTGTTTCTGATCGGTGATGTCGCGGACCGATCCGATGGCATACGAGGGGACCCCCTCGTCGTCCACGAATGCGGTGCCCGACTCGCTCGCCCAGCGCTCGACGCCGTCTTTCCCCACGATTCGATATTCGACGTAGTAGGGACCGCCGCCTCGCACGAACAGTTCGCCCAGGACGCTCCCGAATGTCTCCATGTCCTGGGGGTGGATCCTGGAGGCAAAGCCGGACTGGCCCATCGCGACGATTTCTTCGGGCGTGAAGCCGCCCGCGATCAGCTGGATGTTTGGACTCAGGTAGTCGTACTGCAGAGTCCTGTAGTTGCCGCGGAACAGGACGTCGCGCGAGTGCTCCACCAGCCAGCGGAAGCTCTGCTCACTCTCACGAGCTTCGGCCTCGGACTTGGTGACTTCTTCCAGCCGGCTCAGCAGAGAGTTGATCTCCCGCCGTTGCCCCAGGACCGTGGGTGTTGCCTCGCCGACGCCCGGCCGGATGGCCTCGGAGTTGCCCTCGGGTGAGGTGAGCTTTCCCATACCGGGATCATAGGCGTGCCGGATCTTCGGGGATGGGGCGAATCGAACCCGCGACATTCAGCTTGGAAGGCCTAGGTCGGGTATCACCCGTGATACACTGCTGCCATGGCCGAAGTGACGATCCGTGATCTGCGCAACCATGGCGGCGACGTGGTCGATCGCGTTGCCGCCGGTGAGCGTCTGGTCGTTACCCGTGACGGCAAGCCGGTGGCCGAGCTTCGGCCCGTCCGGACCCGTGGAGCAAGCGCGTCCGTGCTTCTAGCGCGCTGGCGCCGACTTCCTCCGATGGACGGGGCCGCCCTCCGCGGCGACCTCGACTCGACGCTAGATCCACGTCTGTGAGCGACATCAAGACGGGTTTGCTTGACACGAACACTCTGATCCTGTTGCCCCGCCTCCGGGACGCCACCGCACTTCCCGACCAGCCGCTCATCTCGACGATCACCCTCGCGGAGCTGTCGGTCGGACCCCTCGTGGCGGTCGACGAGACCGAACGAGCCGCCCGCCTTGCGCACCTCCAGCAGGCTGAAGCCGACTTCGATCCCCTTCCGTTCGACGTCGAGGCAGCCCGAGCATTCGGCCAGGTTGCGGCGTCGCTTCGACGCTCGGGCCGGAAGGCGAGCGCACGAGCCTACGACGCGATGATCGCTGCGGTCGCGCTGGCGAACGGGCTGCCCCTCTACACGTGCAATCCGGACGACTTCGCGGGGATAGATGGCCTGGTGGTAGTCGCGGTCACGCATCCGGACCGTGCGCCGGCCGCCGGCTGACCGGGCGCTTGCTCAGCATCGCATCTGAGCGTCGTAGCAGCCCGCAGCAGCCTGGATGCGGTCCGCGCGCCGAAAGGCTGAGTGTCACGCTGAGCGTGACAAGGGGTTTGGAGCGGGAGACGGGTCTCGAACCCGCAAGATTCAGCTTGGAAGACCGGGGCCGGTTAGCGCAGTAGGGTCCCTCGTGGAGGCCCGAGCGTAGCGCGTCCAGTTATCGTGTCGTGGTCAGCACTTGAACGCTGCCCTAGCACACCGAAGGATGACATGGAGGAGATACGGCTTCTGGGCCCCGGAGACTCCGAGACGCTCATGGCGGCGAGCCATCTCTTCGACAGCCCGGCCAGACCTGACGCCGCCATCCGGTTCCTTGCCGAACCCGGCCACCACCTGCTGCTCGGTCTGGTAGATGGCGTGCCGGCCGGGTTCGTAAGTGGCGTTGAGATGACTCACCCCGACAAAGGGACTGAGATGTTCCTGTACGAACTCGCCGTCGACCCCACGTTCCAGCGACGGGGCATCGGACGAGCCTTGACCGAGGCTCTGGCCTCGCTCGCCCAGACGCGAGGGTGCTACGGGATGTTCGTACTTACCGACGAGGGCAACGCGGCGGCGCTCGCAACCTACCGTCGGGCTGGCGCCGGTGACCCGAAGCGGTGCGCTCTTCTCAGCTGGTCATTCGATCGCGGCGCCCATCCGGGGCCCGCAGCCGAGGACAGCAACGCGAGCAGTCCCGGCAAACAGGATCAGCGTGAGCCACCGCCGATCGGGTAGCGTGCACGACCGTAGCAGATCAAACCAGCGACACTCGGCCGCAACAGGCTGAGTGTCGTGCCAAGCACGAAATGGGAACTGGAGCGGGAGACGGGTCTCGAACCCGCGACATTCAGCTTGGAAGGCCGAGGCGTGTTAGCGCAGTAGGGTCCCTCGTGGAGGGGCGAGCGTAACGTGTCCAGTTATCGTGTCGTCGATTGGCTCTTCAAGGCGTCTGTTGAGGTCCCAATTGAGGCGGCCACGGGCTCGGCGCCCTCCTGAGAGTCTGACCGCTGCTGCCGTCGATAACGACTCGATCGCCTAACGGCGAATTCAGGGTGGCGGTCGCTTCAACGAACGTGCGCTCGTCCGCGCCGGGTCCGAATGAGATCTCGATGGTGCTCACGATGACCGTGACGCTCGACGCCGTCTCGACAACGCTCGTGACTCTGGTCCATGATCCCGGCCCCGCGGATGTCTCCAGGCCGATCCTTTGCTGATCGATGACTCGGTAGAACGCTATCGGGTTAGGGCGATCGAGGAAGCGGACCGTCGCGACCGTAACGAGCACCAAGACCACCACGACGACGACCCACCTCCGCCTCGGCGTCGGGATCCTCATCAGCCCCCTCCTACCGTTCGGGTTCACGCGAGCGCTCTAGTGGCGCCATACATGGCGGGTACGTTGCGGTTGCTCACCGGGATCATCCTACAACGCACTTCGCCGACCACGGCCACCAGGCCATGTATTACTAGGGCACGAAGTCGGTTTGCAGCGGGACACGATTCTCGAACCCGAGGATGGATTCACCGGGTGACCAGTGCCGGCTGAGCGCTGTAGCACCTCAGCGCAGCCTCCACGCCGCTTGCGACACAAAGGCTGAGTGTCGTGCCAAGCACGAAATGGGATTTGGAGCGGGAGACGGGTCTCGAACCCGCAACATTCAGCTTGGAAGGCCTGGACCTCTATGCGGTGTGGCATTCCTCGTGGCGGGGCCAGCATTTCGTGTCCATTATCGTGTCGTCGCCACGGCTCGCCGGACGGTACCGGACGCGATCATGGTCTCCTCTCGAGCCCGCCCCGCCGAGGTGGAGCGGGCTCGATTCACGGCGCGAACGCTAGTTCAGCCCGATGACCACCGTCTGGACCGTTCCATCGTCCAGGGTCGCGCTGATCGAGTAGACCGATCCGGCGGCTAGGCCCTTGGTGCTCCAGTTGTAGTAGTACGTGGTGCCATCGAGCTTGTAAGCCTTGCCAGTGGTGGGCGTCAGAGTTGCGACGCACTCATTGACCTTCTGGGTCGTGGTGCCGAGCTTGATCGGCGCCGACCAGACGGGAAGCGAGTTCGACTTTGTCTCGTGGTTGCCTGCATCGTAAAGCTTGAATAGCACGGGCACGACGCTGCCGGCCTTGAAGACACTCATGCTGCAGGTTGGCCCGCAGGTGGAGTGGCCGGTGTCGTTGATCGGCTGCAGGAAGCCTTTGAAGCCGTAGACGACCTTCAGCGATCCCGGGGCGAAGTTGAAACCGTAGTTGGCGGCCGCGAGAGTTCCCCGGCTGCACTTGATTGGATACGTGCCCACGCCGCTGGCGGCGGTTGCCGTCGTCGAGCAGGCCGGGGTGCCGGACACGCCGGACGTGGCGAGTGTCTCAGCGTTCACGAAGCCACCGATCGTGGCCGTGAGCGAGGGGTTGGCCGCCTTGACGACCTTGGTGACGCTGTACGCCGTAACGAGGAGCTGAGACTGGCCGATCGAGAAAACCTGGGTGACCGGAGCGGCCGCGAGCCAGGCGGTGCTGCCAGCCTGACTTGCGGTAACCGAGCAGCTGCCCGCGCCGACGATCGACAGCGACGCACCGGAGACGGTGCACGACCCTGTGGCCGCGAACGACACGGGCAGCCCCGAAGAGGCCGTGGCGACCAGGCTCAGCGGCGCACGGCCGTAAGTGACGTTCGGCAGCGGGCCAAAGGTTATCGTCTGTGCCTGGGGTGTGACAGAGGACGGGTACCAGAGTACGGCGTGCCAGTTCCCGGCCGAGTCGTCGGCGTAGCCAGCCACGACGCCACTCGAGTTGACGGAGAAGGCGATCGAATTCAGGCCACCGATGCCTGGCAGCGCCTGGATCTGGCCGTCCACCCACTGCACGGCCTCGTGTTGCCAGGGCTCGAGCCCATTCGAATAGTCGGCCTCGCCGACGATCACGCCTTGCTCGTTGATGGCTCGAGCGGTGTAGTGGTCGTTGGAGCCCGCAAGCTTCGGCAGCTCGGTGACGGTGCCGCTCTGCCAAACGACTGCGCTGTTCGTGCAGTTGGCACCTGGGCCCATCGTCGAGCCAACGATGACGCCGACGTCGTTGATCCCATAGGCCTCCGCCTGACCCGGCCCATACAGGCACGTGGTTGCCAGGGGCGGAAGGTCGGTCAGGGTCCCGTTCTGCCACACGAATGCCGTCGACGTCTGGCCGACCAGATGCATCCCAACCACCTGATCGCTGTTGTTCAAGGCGGTAACTACCGAGGAGACCCCGGCAGGAGTAATCCACTGAATGGAGCCCTGGCTCCAAAGGAAGGTCGGGCCGAAGCCGACCTCAGAAGGCGTCACCCCGCCGATGACCACACCGTGATCGTTGATGTCGGCTCCGACGATCGAATTGACACCCGTAAGGTCGAAGCCGGACAGCGGTTGGGTCGTGCCGGAGGTCCAGATGACGTCGAAACCGGAATTGACCGGAGACATCAGCACCTGGCCGGAGGCGTTGATGTCTTTGGCCCACTGAGAGCCCGAGATAGCGGAGGCCACTCCGTTCTGCCAGATGTAGCCGACGGCGTTGCCGCTGAAAACGGCCTGGCCGGCGTCGTTGACGTCGGCAAACTGTGGCCCGCCACCGTACGCACCAAGATCCACGACAGTCATGGTCGGCGCGTCGGCACTGACCGGGGCTGCAGCTGGAAACGCCGCGGCGAAGACCACCCCCGCCATCAGCAACGTGACACGACTTCGACGCACTCCTTGGCCCTCCTCTAAGCCTGATGACGAGGTCACCAACACCCGTGGACGCAGCCGATCACGTGACCTCGCTCGGCGGCGCCAGTGTAGCAATGCCGGGCGCCTACCGGAACTTGAATGCATCGCGCTGCGCTTCGCCAGCGGGCTCAACGATGCACAGCTAGACCCGACAAGGTCGCGCTCGCTCATACTTCGCTGATGCGCGCCGGTTCTATGTCGAGGTCCTCATGACACGTACTGGAGTGCCTCCGTGCTCGCCACCGGAGCGACCGGCCGGGTTGGGCGCGCCGTAGTCGACCAACTCATGGATGCGGGCCTTCCGGTCCGCGCTCTCACGCATGGCTCCGATCGGGCGGCCATGCTGCCAGCGAACGTCGAACTCCTCGCTGGCGACCTGACGGTGTCCGAGTCCCTCGACGCAGGACTGCTGGATGCGCGCCCGGCCGTGGACATGCTGCTCGCCGCGAGGGGCGCGACGATGGGAAGGCCGGCGTTCATCACCTCTACGGTGTCCGACATCCTCGGATCTGCGTCACAGTCGTTTCGCCGCTGGGTCGCCGATCACCCCACCGCGTTCACGGAAGGTCAGGAACGGCACGGCTGAGTGGCATAGCGCCTTCGACAGACTTCTCGCCACTTGTGCTCACAGGCTGAGGGTCGTGCCAAGCACGAAACGGGATTTGGAGCGGGAGACGGGTCTCGAACCCGCGACATTCAGCTTGGAAGGCCGGGGCCGGTTAGCGCAGTGGCAACCCTCGTGAAGGGGCAAGCATTTCGTGTCCAGTTATCGTGTCGTCGTGCCATCGATTGCAGCTTTCGCTCGGCCTCCACGCGGAATCGCGTGGCCACAACCCGGCGGAATCGTCATCTTGTGTGTCTATGTTCTGAATTGCGGGTTCCTCTGCAATCTCGTGCGCAAAATGCCTTGCTAGGCGGACGCGAGCGGGAGTACGGTGAGGCCGAAGACCCAATCACGGGGGGGGGGAGACGGCGTGACCATTGGTGGCACCCTCGCTGCCATGGGGACGCGCGAGCTGCGGGCCAACCTTCGGGCCGTCGTCGAACGAGTTGAGGCCGGTAATCCCGTGGTCTGTCTCACGGACGGACAGCCCTTCGCGGTCTACTCGACAAGGCTGAACTCCAGCCCAAGCGAGTCGATCCCGTCCGGTTCATCCCGAAACGAGCCTCCGCAATCTCAGCCCTGCAGAATACGAGGCGCAACGGCTCAAGCTACCCGAGGCGGCCTAACGAGTCTGTCCGGCGAATCGGGGCAAGCCCAGTTGACCGGTCGCGTACAATCGATTTGACGGCAGGTCTGCACGGAGGGGGCACCCTTCGGCTTGCCGGTGAGGAGGTCCAAATTGGCTATGCGAAGGGTCTCTGCGCGCTCGCCGCACGGGTTACGGAAAGCCCTGATGGCAGGCTTTGCCGCCACAGTCCTGGCGACCGTGAGTTCCGGCTCCGCTCTAGCAAGCGCGGTCGGATGGAGCATGACCGCACATCCCATCGTGTCGTCATGCAGGACAGTCGGCTGGCACGGAGGGTCGCCCAGCGGCATCTACCACACGCAATATGTGCCACCGCCTGGGGTCGGAGCCTACTTGTCTGACCTACCGCATGGCGTAATGACCATCTGCTATTACACCTACTCCGGCGATCAAACCAGCGACGGGGACTACTACCTCGCTGAAGCCCAGGCTCAGATCTCCACGGACTCGAGCACATATTCCCGTGACTACAGTTGGCCAGCCAACACGACGTTCTGGGTGTCGTCCAATATTGCTCCCAAAGACGCGGTTATCGCAGCGACGCCCGGAGACAAGTCCACTTCGAGCTGCGGGCGTTCTTTCAGTGTCGGCGTGAACCTCGGGATCTTCTCTGTCAGCACGGATCTACAGGAATGCAGCGGTTATACGATTTCTGAGGGGACCTACTCGAACAAGCAGGGCGCCGATTGGTACACGGGAACGAGCGGTGAGGTCCAGTTGATGTCGGGCGCCTACGTACAGAAGGTCCCGCATGGAAGCAGCCCGACTTTCACGATTCAGTTCGCTGTGCCGACCTACACATACACCAATCTGGGCCTGGATCCAGATGGATGCGCGAACTCCTACCCAGGTTGCTACAAGTACTCTATAAGCCCTTCGTGGACGTACTACACGTACTCGGTCAAGTAGACGTTATTTCGGGATGAGAATGCCAGACAGGGGCTCGGCTTGGCTGAGCCCCTGTCTGTAGGCGCCCACCAGGTTTGCACAGGGAACTCCCGACGGACATGACCTGCCGCATGTGCGTGTGGGGTGCCAACAATCGGCCGGTCACGCAGCGACCTCGTACTCGTGGATCAGTCCGCCGAGCCGATCGTTCCCCTGGACCTCTTGGGACGACGCCGTAGACGCGAGGAGCGGGCTGGCGCTGCCTCCCGGAGCCTTCAGCCCAAGAGTGCGGTGTGGTCGGTGCACCTTGTAGTGGCGGACATATTCACGCAGCACCCCCTTCAAGATGAAGGCAGTGCACGATGAGGGTCAGTCGAGACATTCACGGCGCGTAGAACCGATCACGCGTTCGCAGGTCGAGTTGGCCGACCCGCGCGAGCGTTTTGATCTACCAATCCGCGGAGTCTCCATGGGATCCAGGGCGGTTCAACGATCGCCCCCGGCACATTGATGGAACGTAGCAACTGCTGCATCGCCTAGCAGCCCGGTTGCGAGTAGGTGAGCCGGTTCACTGCCACGACACGTTGAAGCGAACCTTCGAAAGGTCCGTCCCTGGCGGCAGCTTGCTTATGGCTGCGTGCTCTGCCTAGTCGTCTTCGGCGAGATGGAAGCCACATCCCCTGGACCGGATGTGATCGAATGGAACAAGGCCAACTGGTGGGCGGACGGCTTGGAAGGCCTGGGCCGGTTAGCTAGTGGCAGCCCAGCACAGCCCCCGGTCCACTCGCGCCATCCAGGCTGAGTGTCGTGCCAAGCA
>PMXR01000133.1 GCA_003171035.1 Chloroflexota bacterium | reverse complement strand
GCAGGCCTGCTCTGGTTTGGCTGGTTCGGCTTCAACGGCGGATCCGCGCTCGCGGCCAATGGCCTGGCGGCGAACGCCTTCGTCGTCACCAACACCGCCGCCGGCATGGCCGCCCTGACGTGGGTGACGGTGAGCTGGCTGCACAAGGGCACGCCGAGCGTCGTTGGCGCCATTTCCGGCGCCGTGGCAGGACTCGTGGCAATTACTCCGGCGTCCGGGTTTGTAGACGCCAGCGCGGCGATCATCATCGGCATGGCGGCAGGCGTGGTCTGCTACGGCGCGATCATCTTGCGCGAGCGGCTCAAGATCGACGACGCGCTCGATGTTTGGGCTGTACACGGCGTCGGTGGCACACTGGGCGCGATCCTGACGGGCGTCTTCGCCGTGGCGGCGGTGAACGGGGCATCCGGTCTCGTGGATGGCAACGGCAGCCAGGTGCTCAAGCAACTTGTGGCGGTCGCAGCCACGTGGATCTACAGCGGCGTCATGACATTCATCATCCTCAAGGTCGTGGACCACTTCGTCGGTCTGCGCGTCGAGGAGGCAGAAGAAGAGGCCGGTCTCGACTCGTCGCAGCACGGCGAGGTGGCCTGGCAGGGCCAGTAGGGCAACCTGGAAGCGCGGACCGCACGGTTTCGGTCGGTCCGTGGTCGGTCCTCTATGGAGCAGCCAGCCAGGCCTCCGGAAGCGGGTGCATGCTGGCACTGTCCCACCGACGACCGACGGCCAGCAGGCCGCCCGGAGTTGGGACCATTCCTGCCAACTCGTTGCCGATGTCGGTGAACGCTTGCGGCGATGCCACGCGGCCCCAGGTTGCGCCGCCATCGGTCGAGACCCAGACCATGGCGTTGGCCGCTCCGTCCACGAGGGTATATCCGCCGGCGAGCAGGATGTCCCCGACGAGGAAGATTGAACCTAGCGTCTCCTGATCGCCGAGTGGGATTGCTTCGGCTCGCGGAACGTTGCCATCCCCGAAGCGCCAGACCTGGCTCACGTCGCTGATCGAGCCGCCGGGCAGGAGGGCGGACAGCCGGACGACGGCGAGGAAGCCGCGACCGTCGCTCGAGACCGCGACCGGGTATGCATCGTGCGCGATCGTGCCGGGCGCCGTCCAGGTGGTCCCGTTCGGGCTGCGCCAGACCACCATATCCACAGTCGTGGTCCCGTCGGTTCGTGGCGCACCAGGCACCGCTCCGACGGCCATCGCGGTCCCGTCTGGCGCGGCTGCGAGATCCCGCAGATCTGCGTTGAAAGTGCCGGACGCTTTGGTCCAGGCCAGTCCGTCCGTTGAAGTGACGAACTGCACCGATGCTACGGAGGTCGGTTCGGCCTGCGTGGTGACGGCCCCGATGAAACCGTGCGGACCTACTGCCACAAACGATGGGGCGGGGTTGGGGGCACGGACCCAGGTCTTGCCATCGGTCGAGACCCAGACCGCGGGCACGGACACACCTGGCCCATTCTGGCTGGGGGCGGCGTAGGTTCCGACCGCGACCAGTCTCGATCCATCGGTCACCAGGCTGGCCAGCGAGACGTGCTCGAAGGCGGGGATGCGATCGCGCAGAGTCCACGAACGCCCATCGCTCGACGTCCATACGACGCCGCGGTTCATGGATGGATCGCCGTCGGCACAGCAGGATGCCCAAACTGAGCCTGTTGCGACGTAGGTGCCGTGGAACGCGACGACGCCGTTTGGCGTTCCGCCTCCATACACGCCGGGCGCGGGATCGGGCATGTCGATGCGTGTCCACTCCCGAAACGTAATCGCTACGGGTGGGCTGCCAATACTGGTCGGAACTGGCGATGGAGCGGACGCCGGCGCCGACGGCGAAGACACGGCGGTTGCCAGGGGTGTCGGGCTTGGGGTCGCAGACCCAGAAGGGCCGCACGCCGAAACGGCCATCACGAGGCTGATCAGAAACGCTGCCGGTCGACTTGTTCGCACCGTCCCCTCCTTGCGTTCGCCCCGTCGCCCCCACCGGACGCCTGGCGCCGGTTGAAGGTAGCCCGCCGCGGTCATGCCGTCCAGCCCGGGCGTCTTGTCGGTGACAGAACCGGCCGCCAGAACGCGTCCCCAACGGCAACCCTCACGCCACTCAGGCGCTACCGGACGGCTACCCGGGCGTTACTGATTCCGGTTCGATTGCTTCCTACGCTTCACCAGCCCGAAACCCGTGACCGAGTTTCGTTGCGAGAGGGAAGCGAAGGGAGTCTCGAGCTTGTTCCCCCAGATCTCTGCCGGCGATACAGCCTGGGTTCTGACCGCCACGGCGCTGGTCATGCTGATGACGCCCGCCCTGGCGCTCTTCTACGGCGGGCTCGTCCGCCGCAAGAACGTGCTCAGNNATGCAGTGCATGTTCATCCTGGCTCTGGTGAGCGTGACGTGGGTCCTCGTCGGTTACACGCTCGCATTCGGCTCCGACGTGAACGGCTGGGGGCTTATCGGCAATCTCGACCACATCGGGCTCAAGGGGATCGGCGCCGCCCCGAGCAGCTACGCCCCGACTATCCCGGCCACGGCCTTCGCGCTATTCCAGATG
>PMXR01000040.1:2439-8392 GCA_003171035.1 Chloroflexota bacterium | reverse complement strand
GTCCCGGCGAACGACGGCGGGATCAGTTACGGTCAGGCGGCCGTGGCAGCCGCCCAGCTGGCCGGCGCGTCCTAGCAAGCGATCGGCCGCGCCCTCGCGGGCCGGCGGCAAGGAGACAACAGCATGTGCCTTGGCATTCCGGGCAAAGTGGTCGAGATTCGAGATGGTGGCTCGTTGCCCATGGCCCTCGTGGACTTCGGTGGCGCGCGCAAGGAAGCCTGTCTGGCGTACGTGCCCGAGGTGAAGCTCGGCGACTACGTGATCATCCATGTAGGTTTCGCGATCAGCCGCGTCGACGAGGACGAGGCGCTGCGGACGCTGGAACTGCTGCGTACGATCGATGAGCTGGCACTCGACCAGGAGCTCGGCGCGGAGCCCGCCCAGCCGTGAAGTACGTCGACGAGTATCGGGACTCGGAGATCGCCCGCAAGCTCGTAGACGAGATCCATCGCATCACCACCCGGCCCTGGGCGCTGATGGAAGTCTGCGGCGGGCAGACCCACACGCTCGTCAAGCAGGGCATCGACGAGGCGCTGCCCAAGGGCGTGCGCATGATCCACGGTCCCGGCTGCCCTGTCTGCGTGACGCCGCTCGAGCAGATCGACAAGGCGCTCGCGATCGCGGCCCGGCCCGACGTCATCTTCACGAGCTACGGCGATATGCTGCGGGTTCCCGGGTCGACCACGGATCTGCTTTCGCTCAAGGCTCGCGGCGCCGACGTCCGGATCGTCTATTCGCCACTCGACGCGGTGCGCATTGCGGTCGCGAACCCGGAGCGACAGGTCGTCTTCTTCGCGATCGGCTTCGAAACCACGGCGCCGGCCAACGCCATGGCCGTTGCGCAAGCGGCCAGTCTCGGCTTGGACAACTTCACGGTCCTGGTCAGCCACGTCCTCGTGCCGCCGGCCATGACCGCCATCCTCGAGTCGCCGACGTGCCAGGTACAGGCGTTCCTCGCCGCCGGCCACGTCTGCGCCGTGATGGGCTGGACCGAATACGAGCCGATCGCCGAGCGATACCACGTGCCGATCGTGGTCACCGGCTTCGAGCCGCTGGACCTGCTCGAGGGCATCCTGATGGCGATCCGCCAGCTCGAAGAGGGACGGGCCGTGGTGGAGAACCAGTACGCCCGTGCCGTGAAGCGAGAGGGCAACCGCTCAGCGCAGGAGACCGTATTCCGAGTCTTCGACGTCGGCGACCGGACCTGGCGCGGCATCGGCATGATCCCGGCGTCCGGCTATCACCTCCGGCCCGAGTTCGCGAAGTTCGACGCCGAGGCGCGCTTCGACGTCGGCGACATCCACACCCAGGAACATCCGGCGTGCATCGCCGGCCAGATTCTGCAGGGCACCAAAACGCCGCTCGATTGCATTGCGTACGGCGTGCTGTGCAACCCGCAGAAGCCGCTCGGGGCGCCGATGGTAAGCGCCGAAGGGGTTTGCTCGGCGTACCATGCCGCCGGTCGGGGACTGGCGGCGCCGACAGCGTTCCCACTCTACGACCTGTCGAGGCCGAATCGATGAGCGAGCGACGCGGCGAAGCGGACCGTGTGGCGGCCGCCCGGGCGGCCGCGCCCGACCCGGCGAACCTCGTCTGCCCGGCACCGATCCCGGAGCGCGCTCGCGTGCTGCTGGGCCACGGTTCCGGCGGGCAACTGTCGGCGGCGCTGATGCGCGACGTCATCGGGCCCGCGCTCGCCGCGGCGGCACCGGGTGGTCCGCTCAACGACGCCGCGATCGTGGACGTGGCGGGCGGCCGGCTGGCATTCACGACCGACTCGTTCGTGGTCAGCCCGCTCGAATTTCCGGGCGGCGACATCGGCGAGCTGGCGGTCTTCGGCACGGTCAACGACCTGGCGATGATGGGCGCTCAGCCGCTCGCGCTGTCGCTGGCGTACGTCATTGAGGAAGGCCTGCCGATCGACGACCTGCGCAAGATCACCGAGTCGGTCGCCCGGGCCGCCGGCCGGGCCGGCGTCAAGATCGTGACCGGCGACACCAAGGTCGTCGGGCGGGGAGCGGCGGACGGGCTATTCGTCAACACCGCGGGCATCGGGCTCGTGGCGCCGGGGATCACCGTTGGGGCGGATCGGGCGGCGGTCGGCGACATGGTGATCCTGTCGGGGCCGATCGGGCTGCACGGCATCGCCATCATGAGCGTCCGCGAGGGCCTGGACTTCGAGGTCGAAATCGAGTCGGACACGCAGCCGCTCAACGGGCTCGTCGCCGCGATCGTGGCCGCGTGCCCCGAGGTCCGCGTCCTGCGCGACCCGACACGCGGTGGACTGGCCTCGGCACTCAACGAGATCGCCACTGCCTCCGGCGTCGGCATCGAGCTGCGCGAAGAGACGATCCCGATCCCCGGACCCGTTCGGGCCGCGTGCGAGATGCTCGGCCTGGACCCTCTCCACGTCGCCAACGAAGGCAAGCTCGTGGCCATCGTTCCGGCGGAGAGCGCTGCCGCGGTCGTCGCCGCGATGCGGGCCGTCGAGTCGGGCGTCGCCGCCGTCGAGATCGGCCGCGTGGTCGCCGATCATGCCGGCATGGTCACGATGAAGACCATCGTCGGCTCGCAACGCATCGTCGACATGATGGTCGGGGAGCAGCTGCCCCGGATCTGCTGAAGCCGAAGGGCGACGTCTACGGAAGCCTCAGAGGCTTCGAACGGGTAGACGCACACACTTCGGCCAATTGTGGGTCTGCGGGCCGGCTAATCTACGTCCACGCGCCGGCTCAGGGGGATGAGCAATGGACACGTTGGCTGGGGACCGCGGGCCTGATCGGCCACTATCTTCCGGGAGGTTGAGATGGGACTGGATCGCCTGATCAAGCTACTGCCGGTGGTGAGCCTCCTTGTTTTCGGCTGCGGTATTCAGGAGGCGACGAACTATTACCTCGATGTCGTGAACTACTCGCCCAACGCCTACATCGTGCAAACGACCTACGGAGACGGGGTCGTGTCCGACCTCGCGGTGGCACCCAGGTCGCGGACGGGGGACATCCGCCCATCGCCGCCAGTTCAGGCGGTGGTCTACGAACAAGACTGTTCGCATAAGATCGCCACCGTGAAGCTTGCGGCGTCGCAGTACATCTGGATTGACCAGTCGGGCAATGTCTCTACTCCAGCGACGATGAGCAATTTCGAAAGGAACGCCGTGCCGGAGCAGCAACCTCCCAGACCCTCGTCATGCCCCTGAGCGCGGCGGCGAAGGGACCGGAGGCTGCGCCGCAGGATTCGATGAATCTCTCGATCGTTTGACGCGCCACTCAGCCCGGCCTTACCCTGTCGGGGACCGGCGATGGCGTCCGCCGAGACGAGATTCGTCTGAACCGCCCGCGAGGGCTGATGGCTCCTGGGTGATCTTTGGACCCGGGGGCTATTTCTTTGCCCCGAGCGGAGGATGGCGATTGGGCAGTTATCTCGTGATTTCGATCGGGGCGGTCCTGGGCGCAAACACTCGCTATCTGCTGGGCGGCTGGATCGGCGAGCAGGTGAGCAGTTCGTTTCCGTGGGGAACGTTCGTCATCAACGTCACCGGGTCGCTGGCCATCGGCCTCGTCCTGGGGCTGGCGGCGGATCGGGTCATGCCGTGGTGGTGGCGACCCGGCTTCGCGATTGGGTTTCTGGGCGCATACACGACGTTCTCGACATTCAGCTACGAGACGCTCAACCTGCTCCAGGAAGGGAGCTACGTGGCCGCGGCCGCGAACATGGTCGGCAGTGTCGCGATCGCGCTCATCGCCGTCTTCGCCGGCGTCATGATCGCTCGGGTCATCTAGGAGGTCGGGGCGGTGGAGCAGTTCAGCCGCGGATTGCGGGTCGAGGTCTACGTCGGCGAAACCGATCAGGTCGGCCGGCGGCCCGTCTATCAGGCCATCCTTGAGTATCTCCGCAAGGAGGGCGCGGCCGGCGCGACGGTCACTCGCGGCATCGCCGGCTTCGGGCGCGGCAGCTTGATCCACACGGCCGCGATCCTGCGACTCTCCCTCGATCTGCCCGTCGTCCTGACCTGGATCGACGCGCCGGAACGAGTGGAACGTCTGCTGCCCCGCGTCCGCGAACTGGCGGGGAGTGGCGTGATCACTGTCGAGGAAGTCGGCATCGCCTCGTACGGCGAGCGAGCCGTCGGCAAGATGCGCTTCGACCTGCAAGTACGCGACGTGATGACCCGAGACGTGCGGTCGATTCGCTCCGACGCCACGGCGCGAGCGGCCGTCGAGGCGCTGCTCGGCCAGCCGTTCCGCGCGCTGCCTGTCGTGGACGACACGGGCCGCGTCGTGGGTGTGGTGAGTAACGGCGATCTGGTGGCGCGCGGCGGACTCGGGGCGCGGATCGAACTGATGAACGTGATGAGCGAGTCCGAGCGCGACCGCTGCCTCGCCCGCGTCTCCGACCGCCCGGTCTCGGCCGCGATGACGCCCGATCCGGTGACGATCAAACCCACCGCGACGCTGACGGAGGCCACGAGCCTCATCGGCGAACGGCACCTGAAGCGAGTCCCGGTCGCGGACTCCGACGGCATTCTTGTGGGCATCCTCTCGAGGGCCGACGTTCTGCGCGCAGTTGCCGAGGCTTTCCCCGGCCACGAGCGCGCGGCGGCAGCCAACTCCGGTCGGCTCGGCGTCGCGCGCGACGTCATGCGGTCGGATGCCCCAGTCGTCGGGGCCGATGCCGACCTGCCGAAAGTGGTCGATGCGGTCTGCTCCACGCGGCTCAACCGCGCCGTGGTTGTGGACGGCGACCACCGGGTCGTCGGCATCGTCAGCGATGCCGCGGTTCTGCAGGCACTGGGGGCGGCCGGCGGTAATCTGGTCGGGGCCTTCATGGGTAAGGTCGGACTGGGAGAAGCGCCGCGACATACGGCCCGAGAGCTCCTGGTCGTGCCGAGCCTGACCGTCGGGCCGGACGCCCCGCTCTCGCAGGTGGCCAGGATCATGACCGAGCATCGCCGCAAGATCGTGCCCGTCGTGGACGCGGCCGGGCACCTGCTCGGAATCATCGACCGCGCGGATTTGCTGCTGGCCACGCACGCGGCGCTGCGCGAGCTGACTGCCACCGGCACGGTCGACGACGAGGGCTGACCGCTCGATCGGCCTTGAGACTCGCTACCTGGTCGGAGGATTGCGCTTGGCCGCCATCTCGATTTCGACGATCACGTGATCGACAAACGGTCGGACTCGCGTCAGTAGATCACCCCAGTTCTCCGGCGCTCCGTCGAGATAGTTGGCGCGGGCATACCCGAGCACGGCGCGATGCTCCGACGGGAGCAGCGGCAATGCCCAATCCGCGGCTCCGTCCTTCGACCTGATGGCACCGGTCGCGAGTGTGGTCCAGATCCGCACGAAGGTGAGCACAAGGTTCCGCTCGTCGCCGGCGAGATACGAGAGCAGATCTGGAATGCTGTCGAGCATCGCCTGGCGGATGTCCGCCCATGGGATCGGGTCGAGAACCTCCGCCGGGGGCGGGCCGAACAATGGGCGGTTGGCTTGACGGACCATTTCGAGCAGAACGACGAGATCTGGGTTGACCGGGTCCCACGGCGCGAAGTTGCCTTTCGCAAACTCCGGGCGATACCAATCGCCGAATTGGAAATCTAGTCTGGACGGGTATCGCCATGGACGAACATCGGCCTGCGCCACGATCTCGAGGTTGATCGAGCGCAACCGCCCCGTTGGATCCCCAGGCCCAGAAATCGGGAGCAGGTGCTCGATCAGCTTGCGTCGCTCAGCATCGGTGGTTCGTCGGTTCGCTACGGCGAACAGGTCGAGGTCACTCCCCGGCTTGAGGCTTCCAAACACCGACGAGCCGTGCAGATAGATGCCCAGCACGGCCTCCGGAAGCGTTTCGCGAACGAGACTGGTTACTTGCTCGATCTGATCAGTGGCCATCGTTTGGTCGATCCCCCAAGGTGCGGTTCGCGCGTCAGTCATGGATCCCGGGCCGGAGGAGCAGC
>PMXR01000040.1:0-2423 GCA_003171035.1 Chloroflexota bacterium | reverse complement strand
AGCTGGCCGGACGAAGGAACCGCCGCGACTTGCCACGGGCTGTGGCGCACGGGCGTCTGCGCGGTGTATGACACTCGGCCCGCCGCTTCGTTACCGCGGTAACTATGCGCACCTGCGCATATAACCAACACTGCCGGTATGGACGAGGTCTACCGGCTCCAGGCTGAAGTGTTGAAGACGCTCGCCAACCCGCGACGGTTGGAGATCGTCCATCTCCTCGCCGACGGCCCGCGAGAAGTCGGCCGCCTTGCGGAGGAGTTGGGCATCAGCCAGCCCAACGTCTCCCAACACCTCGCCGTCATGCGCTCGGCCGGAGTCGTGGAGGCCGAGCGGGAAGGCCGCGAAGTTCGCTACCGGCTCAGCGATCCCGAAATCATCTGTGCCTGCGAGACCATGCGCGGCGTCCTGATCCGCCGGTTGGCGCGAATCTCCGAGGCCGCCACCCGAACCCCCGCCGAAGTCGTCTCCGCGCGCGCCGCGGCCGCCTCAAGTCAATCGCCCAGCTGAGGACATACATGGACGAAACAATCTCGATCGTGCTTTTCTCCGGCACCGACGACAAGCTGCAGTCGGCCTCAGTAATGGCCGCCGGCGCCGCTGCGCTCGGCAGGCCGGTCAAGATCCTCCTGCAGTATTGGGCGCTGGACGCCTTCCGGGCCGATCGGATCAACGCCGACCATGGCCTTGCACCGGAAGCAGGGGAGGCGGGCCGGGCGGCCATGGATGCCGTCACCCGGGCCGGCGGCGCTCACTGGTCGGCAACCATGAGGGCCGCGAAGGAGATCGGCGACGTCGATATCCAGGCCTGCTCGGCGTCCATGGAACTCCTCAAGCTCAAGCAAACGGATCTCGACTCCTTGGTTGATGGCATCGAGGGAGTGGCTTCCTTCTTCATCAACGCCGGCGAGGGCCAGATCCTGTTCATCTAGATCCGAAGGCGGGGACAACCGCCAGAAGGAGCGATACGTGGCGAATCTCGACATCAAGCTCAAGGTCGACGCCAGCGGCCTTTCCTGCCCGCTGCCGATTCTCAAGGCGACGCAGGGCATCAAGTCGATCGAGTCCGGCCAGTTGATGGAGATCGTCGCCACGGACCCCGGTTCCGTGAAGGACTTTGATGCTTGGTCCAAGGCAACCGGCAACGCGCTGCTCGAGCAAGACGCCGTCGACGGCAAGTTCCGCTTCGTCCTCCGCCGCAAGTAGCCGCTCCGACTCGCCGCCGGACGGCGTTCTGCCGAGGCGTCGAACACCGCCTGAAAGGATCGACCTATGACCGTAGACGCAGCCGCCGATAAGCCCAAGAAGCTAGTGATCATCTGCTACAGCGGCGAGCTCGAAAAGACGTGGGCGACAATGATCCTCGCCTCGACCGCCGGCGCCATGGACATGGAGACGACCGTCTTCGTGACGTTCTGGGGCCTCCAGATCTTCGTGAAGGACAAGAAGCGCATAACCGGCGAGAACTGGATGCAGAAGATGATGTCCTTCATGCAGCGGCCGGGCGCCAGCCACCGCAAGCTCAGCAAGATGAACTTCATGGGCATGGGGCCCTGGATGATGTTCAAGCTGGCCAAGAAGTACAACGTGGCCAAGCCCAAGGAACTGCTCGAGATGGCCCAGGCCGTGGGTGTCACGTTCCTGCCCTGCCAGATGACGATGGACATGTTCGGCATCAAGCGCGAGGACCTCGTCGAGGGCATGGGCGAGCCCGTCGGCGCCGCCACTGCGCTGCAGCTCATGACCGAAGCGGATTCCACGCTCTTCATCTAGATCCACTTGCCGGCCCACGGGCCGGACCGCGTAACATTGGCAGCGCGCCGCGGTTTCCCTGCGGCGCGCTTCTGTGTCCGGCGAGGGAGTGTCGACGATTGGCTGGAGATGAGCACCGACTCACGGGTTCAGCCGACTAGAGCCGCTCCGCCGCCACGCGGTCGAGGGCCCTTGCGAGCGCCGCTTCCTCCGCGGGAGTCAACCTGCAGTGCCCGGGACACGGGTTCCTGTGGGAGCTAGAGCTAGGCGGCCTTGACCAGCGAGTGTGCCTGCTTCTTTGGTCGCGCCGACACGGCCGGCGGCTCGGCTCTTGCGGGATCGAGGATCCGATAGGCGAGCACCTTGACCTGGTCGTTCACGAGGAACCACGCCAACGCATAGCCCCAAACAAAGAGCGCCCAGCCCCAGCCAAGAGGCGTCATGAAGATGCCGAAAACTGCGATCAAGGTCGCCACTGCTTGAGTGCCGAAGACCGCCATCAGCAATACCCGTGCGGGGCGAATGGTCCAGAACCGGCCGCGCGTCCGGGTCAGAAAGATCGTCAGGTGCCCGGCCACGGACAGCTTTAGATACATGAGCGTCTGGATGTGGTCGCGATCGATATGGAAGACTCGCTCGGCGAGGTAGAACAGGCCGAAGGCCGACACGACTCC
>PMXR01000108.1 GCA_003171035.1 Chloroflexota bacterium | reverse complement strand
ACACCCTTGTGCAGGTCGCTGGTGGAAATCATGGTGGCGGAGGGCTCCTAAGAACGATCGAGTCAGTCGCAGGGGCGCCTGCGGAGTACCGATTGTAGCCGAGCGAACGACGTCCGAACCGTCAGACGCCGACGACCAGCTCGTCGCGAGGGAATCCCGTGAGTCGGATCAGGTCCTTGCGCGATCGATCGAAGAGAACCAGGTCCTCGATCCGGACGCCGGTCTCGTTGTCGAGGTAGACCCCGGGCTCGACGCTGAACACCGTTGGGCTCGGCAGCGGTTCGTCGGAGGCGGCACGACTCAGCGACGGCAGTTCGTGCGTGGCGAGGCCGATGCCGTGGCCGGTTCCGTGGCCGAAGTGAGCACCGTGGCCGGCGGCCTCGATCACGGCTCGCGCGGCGGCGTCGACGGCACGCCCGCTCGGGGCCGGAGCGCCCCTGGCGAGTGCGTCGGTGAGCACTTCGATCGATGCTGCCTGCGCCTTTGCGACCAGCTGATAGATCTCCTGGTCGCGCGCGTTCGGCTCCCCGACGAAGAGCGTCCGGGTCATGTCGCTGCGATACCCGTCGACCGTGGCCCCGAAGTCGAACAGCAGAACCTGCCCGATCAGCACTTCGCGTCCCGACGGCGAACCGTGCGGCAGCGCCGCGTCCGGGCCGGCCAGGCAGGCGATCCCGAAGGCAAGGCAGTCGGCGCCGCCGGTGCGGATCTCCCATTCGAGGGCGAGCGCGAGTTCCTTCTCGGTCTGGCCGGGTTTGATGCGGCGCAGCAGCGCCGCCAACGACCGATCGGCAACGGCACAGGCGGAAGCGATACGCTCGATTTCGGCCGGTTCCTTGATGGCCCGGTCGGCCTCGACCCAGCCTGCGGCCTCGACGAGCTCGATCTCGGGCGCCGCGGCCGCGAGCTGGTTCCAGAGCTGGTGGCTGACGAGGTTCGATTCCAGGGCCACTCGCTTGGCGCCGAGGCTTTCGAGCAACCCGTGCCAGTGCGCGGCGAGTTCGTGGGTCGTGTCCTCGATCCGGGCGCCCACGGCCTGCGCAACGGCCTGTAGCCGATACCGGCTGTCGGCCAGGACCACAACCTGGTCCCCCGAGATGAAGAAGCGGCCGGAGTTGCCGGAAACCTTCTCCTCGTTGTCTTCCAGGGCGAAGCCGGTCAGGTACCGCATGTGCTCCGGTCGAAGCCCGACGTAGGCGTCGACGCCGTCGGCGGCCATCCGGGCCCGCAGGCGGGCAAGCCGCGCCGGCCTGGCCACGGCATCGGCCGCCGCCCAACGATCGCGATCGGCGTCGCTCGGCGGCGCCGGAAAGTCTGCCGGATGCGGCAAGGTGCGGACGAGCTTGGTCATACCGTCATGGTAGCGGCGAGAACGGCCGTTGCGCGCCCTTCACTTCGTATACCCGTACAACTTCAGGTTGGCATCCTGTTCCGCCTGGGTTTTCGCGAAGGCACTCGTGCCGCTGCCGTCGTTCTTGGCCAGGAAGTAGAGGTAGCCCGCCGAGGTGTCGGGCGTCATGGCCGCCGCCAGCGACGGGCCGCTCGGAGAGCAGATCGGGAAGCTCGGCAGGCCGGCGTGGTGGTAGGTGTTGTACGACACGAGATCGTCGGGGAAGACGACGGCACTCAGCGGCCCGGTGACCGTGATCGAGTTCCAGAACGTGTACTGAACCCAGCTCTCGATGGGGTGGCTCCGGAGCCAGACCGTGTCGTTGGCGTAGTTGAGCGTCGGGTCGGCGTTGAGCAAACCGGTCGGCCATATCTTCTTGTTGAGCCGGTTTGTGTAGACGCCGGCGATCAGAGGCCGGTCAGAATCGACCTTGGCCTCCATCTCGACCAGAGCGGCGACCTGGACGGTCTGGTAGATCGTGGCCGGATTCTCGTTCACCAGCCCCGGCGGGGCGTGGTAGATGAACGCGTCGACGAGCATTCCCAGCAGGGCGCTGGGCGTGGTGTCTGGCGGCACGTTGTAGGTGGCCGGGAAGAGGAAGCCCTCCAGCGAGCCGCCGGGCGGAAGCTTAAGCCACGGGTACTGCGCCAGGAAATCGGTCGTGGGATGCTCGGCGAGGTCGTAGAACTGGCCCACGTTCATCGTCAACGGCGCCGTCGGGTCGACCGGATCCGCCTCCAGCGCCTCGAGCTTGGCGGCCATCTGCTCGATCCTCAGCCCCTCGCGGAATGTGATCCGGACCGTCGGCGGCGGCAGCGGCGCGCTGACCAGCGCAGCGATGATGTCGTCCATCGCCATGGCCTTCGAGACCTGATGGCGGCCGATCTGGAAGTTCTGGTCGGCGCCACGCTCGATCGACTCATACACGAAAGCGCGAGGGTCGTGGATTATGCCGGCGGCAACCAGTTGATCGGCGATCGACTCGGGCGTCGCGCCCGGACCGATGACCATCGAGACTTTGTGCATGTCGGTTGCATCGACCGGCTGGCTGATCTGCGACCAGAGCGTGCCTCGGACGATGTCGGAGACGAACGGGATTCCGAGCGCGGTCGAATTCTCGGCGGCCCAGTTGGTGATGCTGTCGGCCAGGATCGGCCGGGCCACGAAGTTGAGGCCGGCGACCACGAGCCCGCCGATCACCACGGCCACAAGCGCAAAGCCCAGTTTCCGGCGTATTCCGCCGGACTCGGTCGTTCGGTAGTCCCGACTCGAATAGCGGGACTCGCGGTGCGCCTCGACTTCCTCGGGGGTGGGCGGAATGTAGTCGTCCCAACCCTGGTCGACGACAACTCGCCTGGCATTACCCGGCTTATCCGCGCCCGAACCGCCTCGCGGCTTGAAGCCGCCACCTAACGTCATGTGGATCTCCGCTCCGGGTTCTCGTTTATCGTGGCGTCCAGATCATCCTGCAGAATCAGCGCCGCCGCTTCACGGTCGACGCGGGCACGGTATGCCTCACGCTGAGACGGCGTCGGCGGCCCGCCCGATCTCCCGCGCGCACCGGTTCCGATGCGCCGTTCGGCCCGCTCACTCGTCAGGCGCTCGTCGCGGTATCGCAAGGTTAGTCCCGTTGCCACGGCAATAGCCTCGGCCCATTCCCGAGTCGCCGCGGCCTGGGGACCTTCGCTGCCGTCCATGTTCAACGGCAATCCTACGACTATCTCGCCCGCTCCTTGCTCCGCGGCGAGCTTGGCGATCACGACGGCATCGTCCGCGACCCGCTTGCCGCGGCTCAACGTTGCGAACGGCGCCGCCGTTCTGGTCGCCGCGTCGCCGATGGCCACGCCGATCCTGCGGTCGCCCAGATCGATGCCGACGATGCGGTGGGGCATCAGCTCGGCAACGAGCTCGCCGGCGGCGTGTCGGTCGGGGTCGGCGTGTCGGTGGGGGCGGGCGTGTCAGTCGGGGTC
>PMXR01000093.1:9351-13641 GCA_003171035.1 Chloroflexota bacterium | reverse complement strand
TCCAAGTACGACATCGTCCCGAGCGCCGCGGTCGGCCCCGGGGCTGGCAACTACGACATCACCTACGCCAAGGGCAAGCTCGACGTGACCCCCAAGACCCTGACCATCACCGCCTCCGACAAGTTGAAGGCCTACACCCAGACGTTGACTCTGGACGGCAGCGCGGACTTCAGCCAGACCGGTCTGGTCAGCGGCGACAAAATCGCGAGTGTCAACCTGACCTCTGCTGGTCTGGCCGCCGGCTCGGCCGTCAAGACGTACCCGATCATTCCGAGCGGCGCGACGGGCTCCGGACTCGACAACTACGACATCCAGTACGTGAACGGCACGCTTACCGTCCTCGACAAGACGGTCCTGACCATCACCGCCAAGGACCAGTCCAAGACATACGGCACGGTGGCCGACCTGGGCACCACGGCCTTCACGGTCGACGGCCTCAAGGGCAGCGACATTGTGACCGGCGTGACCCTCACCAGCACCGGCGCTGCCGCAACTGCGAGCGTCGCCGAATCCACATACCCGATCGTCCCCAGCGATCCCACCGGCACGGGCCTCGATAACTACGTCATCGAGGTCGTGAACGGCAAGCTCACGGTGGACAAGGCCGCCCTGAAGATCACCGCCAACGACCGGATCAAGGCCGTCGGCACCGACCTGGTCCTAGGAACCACCAGCTTCACGTCGGCCGGCTTGGTCGGCGGCGACACCGTGAGTGGCGTGACCCTCGGAAGCAGCGGCGCCGATGCCGGCGCGGCCAAGGGCACCTTCGACATCACCGTGGGCTCCGCCCTTCCGGCCAGCCTCGCCACGAACTACGACATCACCTACGTCGAGGGCACCCTGACCGTGACGGACAAGTTCGTCCTCACAGTCACTGCCGACGACAAGACCCGCGACTACAAGAAGGCCAACCCGACCTTCTCGTTCCACATCGATGGCTATCAGGACGGCGATGACCCGTCGGTGGTTACCACACTGCCGACCTGCTCTACTACCGCCACCAGCGCGAGCCTCCCCGGCACCTATCAGATCATCTGCGCGGGCGGGGATGCCGACTCGGGCAAGTACGTCTTCAGCTACACCGCCGGGACCCTCAAGATCACCGGCAACGTGGTCGGCGGCGTGACCGCCCCGGCGACGACTGCCACCCACAGCAACCCGGCCAACAGCGATGCGCTCCCGCTCTTCGCCCTGCTCATCTGCGCCGCGTTCGGCGGCCTCGGTCTCCTGGCCGTCCAGGCTCAGCGCAAGTCAATCCGCGCGTAACCCGAGAGCAACGGGCTGCGCGGGCAGCCGGCGTATTCCTGAACCGGCGGGCTCCACGGCCCGCCGGTTCTTCTATTACCGCGGCGGCGTGTGTATGGTTGACGCCGGAGGTTTGGATGGAGAACCGCACGCCCGACCGCGTTCCCCCCTCGCTGCAACCCGAACACGACTGGTCGGCGGCGTCACCACTGATCCGGCCGGCACTCCGCCCGGTTGGGATCTCGGGAGTGGACGGCCGCGAACTGCGGATCCCGACCGGGGGCTCGGCGCCCGGGAAGACGGTGGTCAAGGCCGGACCGGCGGGGCTGCCGATCGTGTACGTGTTGCCGGGCGCGGGTTTCGACGTCGTCGTCAGCGTCGACCACCTGCTCGCCTGGGGCGTGGGACCGGATCAGGTGCACGCGGCCGCGATGGCGAACCTGGGTAGCGGGTCGGCGGAGCTGGCCTGGACCGACGAGGTCAGCGGCCGGCGCAAGATCGTGTGGTTGGACCGGGGCGACGGAATGGATGCGGCCCGGATCCTCCTGGGCGAGGTCAGGGCGCACCTGCGGTCGGTCCTGGGGACGGCCGGCCGTGTCCTGGTCGGACTGCCCGAACGAGATCTGCTGATAGCCGCCGGCCTGGCCGAGGGCGACGCCGACTTCCCGGCGCTGTTCGCCCAGTACGTCGCGGACCGCGCCGAGGCCGCCGACGAGCCGATCGACGACCGCGTCTTCGAGCTTCTCGACGGCGAGCTGGTCGAATTCGTCGGGATTTGACAGCGGGGCGGACCGGCCGCCATGCTCGGCCGAGCAACGCGGCCGCGACCTATCGGGGGTGAACGGCCCTCCAAGCGATCGGGGTAGTCGATGAACGGCCTCTCCAGCAGAACTATCGCGGCGCTGTTCGGCGTCCTGATGGCCGGCGCTCTGGTGTCGGGCTGTGGCTCGACGAAGGCATCGCCGGCGCCCCAGTCGGCGAAGGTGTCTACCGGGCCTTCGGTGACGGTCTCGGCTTCGTCCTCGGCCGCCGCCTCGGCCGCCGCGTCCGGATCCCAGGCTGCCTCGCCGGCCGCTTCGGCTTCCGTCGAGCCCACGGACTCCCTGGCCCACGTCAACGTCAGCCTCGAGGACCAGCTACCGAACACGATCCAGAACGTGCCGCTGACCAAGTTCAGCTTGATCCTCTCGGCCTATATCGCATCGCCGCCCGCCGGTGGTGACAAGGCGCTCTATGCCGCCTGGCTCGTCAAGTTCGGCAAGACGCCGGCGGATGTGGACATGGCAATCTCGTTCGTTGCCTCGGATCAGCTCGACTTCAACGCCCGCGCGATCGCCGTTCCGGGCGTTTCCGCGGCGAGCCTGAGCTCGGCCTTCGAGCAGGTCGCCAAGAGCGCCGGCTGGACGGTGAAGAGCTACCCCAACCTGATGCTGACCGGCAAGACGGTGCTGGAGATGATCGACCCGACGGCGACGGCAGGGCCCACCGGCGGAGCCGGCTACGTGTACGCCCGAGACGGCGTCCTGTACGAGATCATCACCGACGACCAGGCCCTGCTGCAGGACGCACTCATCCAGATGCCCTGATGGGGACGAAGCCGGCCTGGGCCGTACAATCGGCGGCATGACACGCCCGCTCGACCGACCGGTACGCGAGGCCTGGATCGTGGCCGCCCTTCGAAGCCCCTTCGGACGGTACGGCGGAGCCCTGGCATCGGTCCGGCCCGACGATCTGGCGGCGGCCGTCATCCGGGCGCTGGTCGAGCGCTCCGGCATCGACCCGGCGCTGATCGAGGATGTGATCCTGGGCTGCGCCAACCAGGCCGGTGAGGACAATCGCAACGTCGCCCGAATGGCGGCCCTTCTGGCGGGGTTGCCCGTTGAAGTCGCCGGACTCACGGTCAACCGACTCTGCGGCAGCGGCCTGCAGGCCCTCAACTCGGCCTCTCACGCAATCGCCTGCGGCGACGGCGACGTGTTCATCGCCGGCGGCGTCGAGTCGATGAGCCGGGCCCCGTTCGTCATGCTCAAGCCGGAGACGGCGTTCGAGCGCGGCGATCGCGCCCTTGTCGACACGACCCTGGGCTGGCGTTTCGTCAACCCGGCTCTGGCGGCGGCTCATCACCACTACTCGATGGGCGAGACCGGCGAGAATGTGGCCGAGAAGCTCGGCGTCAGCCGCGAGGATCAGGACGCGTTCGCCCTCGCCAGCCAGCGCAACGCCGACGCGGCCGTCGCGGAGGGTCGTTACCGCGACCAGCTCGTGGCCATTCCGGTCCCGCAGCGGAAGGGCGATCCGATCGTCGTCGACGCGGACGAACACCCCCGACCGGACACCACGGCGGAGGCGCTGGCGCGGCTCAAGCCGGCGTTCCGGCAGGGCGGCACCGTGACGGCCGGCAACGCCAGCGGCATCAATGACGGGGCCTCAGCCGCGCTGGTCGTGGAAGCGGCGCGTGCCCGCGCCCTTGGGCTGCGGCCGATGGCCCGTGTCGTGGCCACGGCCGTCGCCGGAGTCGATCCGGCGGTCATGGGCCTGGGCCCCATACCGGCCACTCGCAAAGCTCTCGAACGGGCCGGCCTGACGGTCGCGGACCTCGATCTGGTAGAACTGAACGAAGCCTTCGCAAGCCAGTCCGTGGCCTGCATCCGCGAGCTCGGACTCGACCCGGCCCGTGTGAACGTCGACGGGGGCGCGATCGCCCTGGGCCACCCTCTGGGAGCCAGTGGCGGCCGCCTGATCACGACCCTGGTCCACGGTTTGCGCCGGACCGGCGGCCGATACGGTTTGGCTTCCATGTGCATCGGTGTCGGGCAGGGCATCGCCACGATCGTCGAGCGGATCGACGGATAAGCAGGGCATGACCACCCGCGTGCCGGCGACGGCGGAGACGGCGACGGCGACGGCGGCGGCGGGCGGCGCGGCCATCGAGACCCACGAGCTGCGCAAGGAGTTCGGCCGGATCGTGGCCCTGGCCGGCTTGACCATGACGGTGCCACGCGGCGAGGTATTCGGCTTCCTGGGCCCCAACGGTGCCGGCAAGAC
>PMXR01000093.1:0-9328 GCA_003171035.1 Chloroflexota bacterium | reverse complement strand
TGGATGACCGCGCGCGAGGTCCTGGCCTTGCATTGCGAGCTCGCCGGTCTGCCCAGGGCCGACTGGCAGCCGGAGATCCGCGCCGCCATCGATCTGGTCGGACTGGCCGACAGGGCCGACGGCCGGACCGGCACCTATTCGAAGGGCATGCAGCAGCGCCTCGGTCTGGCGGTAGCCCTGCTCGGTCGTCCCAACCTCGTGGTCCTGGACGAGCCGACCTCCGCCCTGGACCCGGTCGGCCGCCAGGACGTCCGCCGCATCATCGGTGCGCTCCGCGACCGCGGCGCGACGGTCTTCCTCAACTCCCATCTGCTCACCGAAGTCGAGCGCGTCTGCGACCGCGTGGCGATCGTCGATCACGGCCGCGTCGTCTCGGAGCTGACGATGGCCGAACTTGGTCTCGAGCGAGGCGTGAGCGTCCGCGTGACCGGCCTCGACGGCGTGGGTCGCGATCTGGCGGCCCGCTACGGCCCAACCCGCGTCGACGGCGAGTGGCTGCACGTCGACGGCATCGCCGAGACGGACGTGCCCGCGCTCGTGGGCCGGCTCGTTGCCGGCGGCGGCGCGATACACGCGGTCGTGCCCACGCACCACAGCCTCGAGGAGCGATTCATGGCGTTGCTCGGGGCGACGAGCGAGCCGGCGGTCGGGGATGCCGCGGACCCGGCGGCGGGCATCGAACCGGCGGCCGACGGTCCGGCAGATGCGGCGCCACCCTCCACCTCGGACGAGGCCCGACCGTGAGGAGCGTCGCCGCGATCGCGATCATCGCCCGGCTGACGCTGCGCGAGGCAGTCAGGCGCCGCCTGCTGTGGGCCCTGGCCGGATTGACGGTGGTCATCGTCACGCTGACCTGGTGGGCCTTCTCGCGGATTGCCGATGCCTCACCCATCACCGGCCCCGTGGAGATGCTCGGCGTCTCACAGGTGACCGTAATGCTGGCGTTCATGTTCAGCTTCGTGCTGGCCATGACGGCCGTCTTCGCGGGTTCGCCGGCCATCGGTCCCGAGATCGAAAGCGGGCTGCTGCTGGCCATGCTGGCCCGCCCGATCCGTCGGTCGGACGTGCTTCTCGGCCGCTGGTTCGGGCTTGCGTCTGTGCTGGTCGTCTACGCGCTCGTGGCCGGCTACCTCGAGCTCGGCGCGGTCGATCTGGCCACCGGCTATGTGCCCTCCGATGCCCTGACGGCGCCGTGGTACCTCGCCGGCGAGTCGCTGGTGCTGCTCACCCTGGCAGTCGTCCTGAGCACGCGTATCGCTTCGGTGGCGGGCGGCGCGCTGGCCGTGGTCGCCTACGGGCTGGCCTGGATGGCCGGCGTCATGGGTGGCGTCGGCGAGGCCTTCAACAACGACGTTCTGCGTGGAGCGGGCACGTTCTCCCGGTTGGTCCTCCCCAGCGACGTGTTGTGGCGCGGTACCGCGGGAGCGCTGACACCGCCCGAGAGCGTCCTCGCGGCCGGCGGGGTCGCCAATGCCAGCCTCTACAAGTTCAGCCCGTTCTCCGGCGCCGCACCGAGCCTGGAGTGGCTGGCCTGGTGCGTCTTCTGGGTCGTGGCCATGCTCGGGCTGGGGATCGTTCTGCTGCGCCGCCGCGAGCTGTAGCCGCCGCGACCGACGCCGCCTACTTCCAGACCTGCCAGAAGTAGCCGTAGCAGACGAAACAGATGCTCAGCGCGATCAGCGTCCGCTCCAGGTTGCCGAATCGGTCTCGCATGGCAATTGCCACCAGAGCGACCAGGAACGGCACGAAGTCCATGGCGTAGCGGTAGCCATAGGTCGATCCGCCCCCACCGCCGTAGTACAGGAAGACCGGGATCGCGGTCAGCACGACCGAGACCCACAGCACCTGGTTGGTCCGGTCGCGAAGCGTCGTTCCGACTGCGATCAGCAACGCCGGCATGGTCAGCAGGATCGACTGGCCCTCGGAGCTGGGCACGAGCCACGGGAAGGTGTCGCGGACGGTGTAGCCGCCACCCAGGAAGAGAGCCAGGTTGGTGGGGAGGTGAGTCGTCGAGAAAAGGCCCTGATCCCGGAGCGCCGCGAGCGGGGGCGTGACCCAGGAGAGGCTGTACCCGGTCTCCAGGGCGGAGCCAAAGCGAACGTAGTCCCACCAACCGGTAACCGCCAGGGCTCCGACAAGCGGCAGACCGAAGGCTACAGCAGTGGCGATCCTCTGCTTCGACTCGTACAGCAGCGCCAGTCCGAATGGAATGGCCGCCAGGAGCAGCGTCGGCCGCGCCAGGGCGGAGAGACCGATCAGCAGGCCCAGGACCAGAGCCCGGCGTTTGTCGTGCCATTCGATCAGGGTCAGGAGCAGGAGCAGCGTGGCCTCGAGATGGGCGAGATAGTAGAAGTCGCCCTCGATGGTCAGGGTGAAGAGCAGCGTCCCGAATGCGCCCAGCGCCGCCAGCCAGTAGTCGGCGATACCGCCGGGCCCATACCGGCGAGCCAGCGGCAGAGCCAGCCAGCCGGCCACGATGCCGATCACGGCCGAGACGACCCAGCGGGAGTACGGCCAGAGATCGTGGAACGGCACCAGGGGCAGGTATGGGATCGTCGGCAGCAGGCTCATGGCCTGGTAGTGCCGGCCGTCGATGGTGACGATGTCGTTGATGGTCGTCAGCGAGCTGAGATCGGACCGGCCCACGAACATGTCGCCGGCCAGGATCATCATGTGATCCGGTCCCCATGGCAGACTGGCCTGGCTCCGGACGAACGTTGCGGCGCCGTACACGAAAGCCACGAGCGCCATCCAGCCGATCGCACCCGGGTCGGGACGCCACTCGCCGGCGCGAACCCTGACCCAATCCAGAGCCCTCAAAACAACTCCTCCGTCGGCCGGCAGGCACCACCGTCGATGAGCCGATCCTAGAGCATCGCGTCGGGCCGGGTCGGGCCGGGCCGGGCACCACTGCCGTTCACAAGAACCCCGCGCCGCCGCGGCCGGCTGGGGTAGGCTAGCGCCGTGCCAGACCTGAGGCCGAATCCGGCCACCGACCCGCGCGCCGTGGCCGCATCCGCCTCATCCGGAAGTACGGCCGCCCCGCGGATCGTCGTCGTCATGCCGGCCTANNAACGCCGCCAAGACGCTGGAACGCACCTACGCCGACATACCCCACGAGATGATCGACCGGATCATCCTCGTCGACGACGTGTCCAGGGACGCCACGGTGGCAGTGGCCTCGAAGCTGGGCCTGGATGTGATCATCCATCGCCAGAACCTGGGCTACGGCGGCAACCAGAAGACCTGCTACGACGCTGCCCTCGCTGCCGGCGCCGACGCGGTGGTGATGCTCCATCCGGACTACCAGTACGACGCCACGCGCATTCCGGCGCTGGTCGATCCGATCCTGGCCGGGGACAAGGACCTGATGCTCGGTAGCCGCTTCCTGGGCGATCCACTAGCCGGCGGCATGCCGAAATGGAAGTACGTCAGCAACCGCTTCCTGACGGGCCTCGAGAATCTGGCGTTCGGGCTGCACCTGTCCGAGTACCACACCGGCTTCCGGGCCTACAGCCGCCAACTTCTGGAGGCGGTCCCGTACTCGCTCAACAGCAACGACTTCGTCTTCGATCAGGAGCTTGTGGCACAGGCAGTCGCCTGCGGCATGCGCGTCGGTGAGATCGCCGTTCCGACCAGGTACTTCGAGGAAGCCAGCTCGGTCGGGTTCAGACGCAGCGTCGTTTACGGCCTGGCGACCCTGAAGGTGGTACTGCGCTTCGTCTTGCACCGGGCACGGCTGCGGCGGTCGCGCAAGCTCGCGGCCCGGAAGACAGTGGCGCGGTGAGGAGGCTGGCCACCGGCCTGGCCCGGAGCGTCATCGGCATCCTGATCTCGCTCCTGTGTCTCTACCTGGTTCTGCGCGGGGTCGATCTGGGGCAGACGGCCAATCTCCTGGGCGACGCCCAGCCGGCCTGGCTCGGGCTGGCGGTAGTGGCCGGAATTGCCGATCTGGTCTTCCGCGCTCTCCGCTGGCGCTGCTTGATCGCCCCGATCCACTCAGTGCCGCTGCGGCGGTTGAGCGGCTACATGATGGTCGGTTATCTCGCCAACAATGTTCTGCCGGCCCGTCTGGGAGAGCTCGTGCGAAGCCACTATCTGGGTGATCGCGAGGGCATAAGCCGGAGCGCCACACTCGGAACGGTGCTCGTGGAGCGGGTTGTGGACACGGTCGTTCTCGTCGGCATCGGAGCCGCGGCGATCCTGATCCTCAACATCAGGGGAGTGGTTGTGAGTGCGATCCTGGTCGGGATCGCACTGGCCGGACTTCTGGTCGTGGCCCTGGCCGTGGCGCTGGCCGCCCATCGCCTGCCCGGAGCGAACCGAGTCGCGACGCTGTTGGGTCGCAAGCCTCGAGTCAAAGGGGCGATGCTGCGTCTTCGCGACGGTTTGCGCGTCGCGGCCCTGCCCAAGACAATCGCCACGGCAGCGATCCTGAGCGTTGCGGCGTGGAGTTGCACCGTGGTGGCGGTGCTCGCCGCCGGGCAAGCGCTGGGAATCCAGCTGACGGTCGGCGAGGGGGCTCTGCTGGCCGCGGGCACCAATCTAGCCACTGCCGTGCCATCGGGCCCGGGCTATCTCGGCACGTTCGAGTACGCCGGCCAGACCATCGCCGCCGCGTTCGGGTTGCCGGCGGCCAGAGGCCTGGCCCTGGCGTTGCTGATCCACGTCCTGACGCTCGCGATCACGTCGGTGGGCGGCGTGGCGGCACTCATCCGGCTCGGCTGGCAACGGCGTGGTCCGGCCGGCAGCGGCATCGAGGCATAGCCCAAGCCCGAACTTCCGCACGTGCATAGCCGCCGTGACGGCGGCCCGCGGGACGGCTATGGTGCTATTCGCAATGCCGACAGAACAACGCTTCCTGAAACCGGAAGACCCGCGCTGGGCCGAGAGCACGGCGCGCATTCTCGAGAACCTCGGTTTCGAGCTGGTTGAACCAGACCGAACACAAGGAAGCGAGACCAGCCACTTGCTTGTCACCATCCGCCCGCAGCCGAGCCTGAAGCACTTCGATCCCGAGACGGTGGACTATTGGATCAACGACGGCGTTCACGGTCATGCGGCCAAGCTCGAGCGTGAGTCGCGCTATCCCACGGTCGGCGACTACGCCTGGGGCCAGATCGGCCTGACCGACCGACTCGGCGTCCAGAACGTGTTCCTGAGCTTCGGCGGCACGCTGCGGGCGCTGATGGCGGCCGATGCGGCAGTTCTGATCGACTTCAGTTCGAACGCGCCGATCTTGCGCTGGAGCGGCCACAGCCAGGTGACGGATCCCCTGGCCGCTGAGGTTGGATCCTTCTTCGCCCGGATCAAGGTCCCGATCGACTTCGTGCCCGGCGCCGAGGCGCTCGTCTCCAAGGCAGGGCCGTTGACGTTGTACTGCGCCTTCATCCAGAACGTGCGGGAGCGACTGGAACAGGCCCAGACGCTGCGCGAAGCCAACCGCTGGCTGGCCGACTGGAGCTCGCGCGAGGGCCGCCGGATGGAGGCCGACTTCGCCGATGGCTGGAACGCCGCGGCCGAGTTGCGCCGGCAGCTCAGCGCCATCGAGGCGATCGCTCGCGAGTAGGCCCCGGGCAACCGCCCGTGGCGACTCAGACCGAGGGCGAAGCCGCAGCCGAGGGCGAAGGCGCGACGGTCGGCGCCGGCTTCGCCAGTTCGGCGTCGATCGCGGCCTTGAGCTGGTCGTAGCTCGTAAGCCGGCCCGCGGTACCTATGACCGTGCCATCGACATAGAGCGTCGGGGTGGAGTTGATCGTGGCCGACGCCACTTTGTTCGCCGCGACTATGGCCGCGTCGTGCGTTCCCGCATCGAGGCACGGCTGATACTTCGACATGTCGAGACCGGCCTTCTTGCCGATGTCCGACAGCCGGGCGGCGGTGAACGCCGTCGATGTTTCGGCCGAGTTGGCATAGAGCCAGTCGTGCATCGTCCAGAACTTGCCCTGATCCGCCGCGCACAAGGCCGCGTTGGCGGCATCACGCGAGGTATTCCCGCCGAGGCCCTCATCGATGATCAGGCGATCGTGCCAGACCAGCTTGGCCTTGCCGGTCGCGATGTAGTTGTCGACGAGGCTCTGCTCGGTTCCGCCGGTGGTGAACACCAGGCAGGCGGAGCAGCGGAAGTCGCCGTAGATGTCGACCGTCACGGGCGCATCGGCCCGGCCGAGCGTGCGACCGTCCGTAGGGATGTTCGACGGCGTCACGACGGTCGGAGCGACGATCGCGCCGGAGCCGTTGCCGCTCTGCTGCGAGATCAAGATCGCGGCGCCGATAACGACGGCCGCGATGACGACGAAGGCCATCGTCCAGCCGAGGATGGGGCCCAGCTCGCTCGAGCCCGACGAGTGCGTCCCGGCACGAGACAGGTTCCTGGCCGCGACCCGATCGCCCGGGCGCTGCTTCTGACCTGGTGTGCGGCCGCCGGGCTTGCTTACGCCACGAGACGAAGAGGACTTGCTCCTGTTGTTGCCTGTCATCGCGTCTCCCCGGTGCGGTGAAGAAGATTCGGCATGGCGGTCAGATTATCCCGTTGCCGGACATGAGGACGGCGCCCGCTCGGGCGCCGTCCCATCCTGTAACTGGTGAATGGCCCCGAAAGGGGCCTCGTTCAAGAGGCGGAGGCGGACGCCGAAGGGCTCGACGCGGACGCAGGCGACGCGGACGCAGGCGACGCGGACGCAGGTGAAGCGGACGGCGCCGACGATGCGGAGCCCGACGCACCCGGCGACGGGCTGGCGTTGATACCCAGGGCCGCGTCGATGACCGAGGACACGCTCTCGTAGCTGCCGTCGAACGAGATCGGAGTACCGCCGTCGACGATTAGCGTGGGCGTACTGGTCGACGTGGTCTGCGACTGCTCGGCCACAACGTCGGCGTTGTGCGTGCCGTTGTCCACGCACGTATTGAACGTGGTCAGATCCTTGATCCCGGCCGACTGAGCGATGCTCTTGAGACGGTCCTTGGTGAACGCCCCCGAATTCTCCGAGTACTGGTTGGCGAATAGCCAGTCGTGATACGGCCAGAACTGGCCCTGATCGGTGGCGCACAGGGCGGCGTTGGCGGCGTCGAGCGACTCCGTCTCGCCGGCTACCTGGCTATCGATCGTCAACAAGTCGTGGTAAACGAGCTTGAGCTTGCCGGTCGCGACGTAGTTGGTGACGACCTGCGGCTCGACGTCGATCGTGAAGGCGTAGCAGGCCGTGCACTGGAAGTCTTCCCACATGTCCATGGTGTGCGGCGCGTTGGCGTTGCCCAGCGTCCGGCCGTCGAACGGGATCGACGCCGGCGTACCGACCGAGGGGATCGGCGCGATCGGCCCGGTGAACGGCTTCACCGGTGCCTTCTGCCCGGTGAGGAACAGGGCGCCGGCGATCACGACTGCCGCAACGGCCAGCGCTCCGACCGTGATGAGCAGAAACGATCGATTCGAGCCGCCCGAGCCGCGTGTGCTGGCGCGCGACATGGCACGATTGGCCTCGCGGTTCGCCAGTCGCTGCTGTCTCGCCGAGCGACGGCTGGTCGGCGGTACGCCGGCGCCGGAGGAGGGGCGCCCACTCGGACGGTTGGATGTCATCGCGAAATCCCTCGTATATCGATGTGGCAGTTGTCTATTCAGCGAGTTCTTCGTCGAACACCGCATCCGGGTTCGGCGTTCGAAGGTATACCCAGAGAGCTACGACGAACCTGAGAATGAGCGATATCCCATACGACTCGCACCACATGCAGACCTTCTTGATCAAGAACACCTGGGCGAACTGGAACCAGCCCTCGAAGAGAACCCCGACAAGCGACAGGCCGTAGTGGAGCAGCAGCAGTTTGTAGTTGTTGGTGCGCCACCAGGCGAGGGCCAGCACAAGTAGTGTGAGCGACAGAAAGACGCCGTACACGGCCACCGGAATGCCTGCGAACGGCCGCGAGTAGGAACTCTGGGCAACCGCGTTGCAGTCGAAGATCCCGCCCTTGACACAGACCAGAGTGTGGTTCTGGAGCTCCTCGATCGACAGGTACGACGCGATTCCCAGCCCGATCACGTCGAGCGTGGCGAGCACCAGGCCCGCGTGGATGCTCCTGATCTGGCGCCACAGTGATGGCTGGGGCGACTCGACGGCCTTGTTCGTTGTTGCCATTGCTCCTGCCTTCGTTGTGAGCCGGTGAGGGGCCCGATCGCCCCGTCTCGCCCGCAGGCGCGCCGGCCGAAGCGTCAAACATGTTACTCGACATCGGCAGATGAGACCTGGTATCATCCCGCCTCACCGATGAGACCGAGTATCAATACCATCCAGACCAAGCGCATCATCGAAGCGCTCGAACGGGCAGGTTACCAGGCCACACCGAATCGGCGCCTGGTGGCCGATCTGGTTGCGTCCACCAACGGCCACTTCACGGCCGCGGACCTGCTCGAGCGCGGCCGGCGAGAGCAGGTGAAGATGGGCCGCGCCACGATCTTCCGGGCGCTCGATCTCCTCACCTCGCTGCGCGTCGTCGAGCGGCTGGACCTGCCCAGCGGCGCCCACGCCTATGTGGTCTGTGAGCCGGACAAGCATCACCACCACCTCGTCTGCTCCGGTTGCGGGCGGAGCGAGGACGTCGCCGACGGCGAGCTGGGGGCGCTGGTCGACGAGATCGGCCGGCGCCACGGCTATGAGATCCAGAGCCATCGGCTGGAACTGTTTGGAACCTGTCCGGTCTGCACGGCCGCGTCCGAGTCCCGGTCGGCGACCGGCGACGCCTCGGCGGAGCAAGGAGGTCCCGCGTGAGCCACCACATCGGTCCCGTCCGCTCGAGATTGCTGGCGTCGGGCATTGCCGCACTCCTGCTCGTGCCCGCCCTGGCGGGCTGCTCTACGACTGCGGCCCCGGACGGGAAGATACATGCCGTCGCGGGCGAGAACTTCTACGGAGACGCGATCTCCAGAGTCGGTGGCGATCTCGTGTCGGTCACCAGCATCCTCAACGACCCGAATGTCGACCCTCATACCTATGAGAGCAGCACACAGAATGCTCAGCAGGTCGCCGACGCGACCCTCGTCGTCGAGAACGGCCTCGGCTACGACGCTTTCCTGGACCACCTGATGACCGCGTCGCCCAACGGCGACCGCAAGGTCATCGACGTCCAGCAGTTGCTCGGATTGCCCGACGGCTCCAACCCGCACGTCTGGTACGACCCNNCCCCTGACCGCGAAGATCGCCGAAACCAAGGCGAAGTATTCGGGCACACCGGTGGCCTACACCGAGCCGGTCTCCGGCTATCTGCTGGCTGCGCTCGACTTCAAGGTGCTCACGCCGGCCGGATTCGCCAGGGCCATCGAGGACGGCACCGATCCCGC
>PMXR01000021.1 GCA_003171035.1 Chloroflexota bacterium | reverse complement strand
ACGGACAGCTGCGCTGAGACGACCTTGAGGACGGCAACCTGATGCTTCGACATGCTGCGGACTGTCACGCATGTCCCGACTCACCAGTAACCGATCAGGTGTCACCTATGTCCTGAAGTCAGACACCTCCGGGCGCGCCACTTCTTAGCCTCGATTCTCGCTCTTGCACGGCTCTCCACCGCCACTAAGTACGTCGAATCGCCTGAGCTGAGAGTCAGAATCCCGCTCGGGCCGCCGGTGGAGTCAGATGCCCGCGAATTGAGCTTCGCGGAGTCATGTTGCCTCGGTTTCCGGAGTCAGATGCCTGTGAGTTCGATTTGCCTTCAAGTTGGCTTGAACCAGCCAATGTCCTGACGCTACGTCAGATCGCCAATTCGCCAGCGGCGAACTCAGCAGAACCCTCAAAGCCGAGGGCGAGGAGCTTGTCGTGGGCGACATCAGCCCGGACTTTGCCGTGGCTGCGATCGACCCATTCCTCGACCTTGGCCAGGTACCCGTCGATCAGCCGGTCTCTGACCGCTCGTTCGGTCATGACCCGGCCGCTGGCCCCCAGCCGGACATACCGGGCGACCGTGTGGTGCGAGCAGCCGGCGAGTTCGGCCGCCGCACCGTAGCTGCCTGCTAGATCGAACGCTTCGAGGATTTCCACGATGCCCTCGGACCTCTTCAAACCCTGCCCTCCTGGCCTGCTGTCTCCGACGAAGAACAGTCAAGCGCGCCGGGCAGTTTCAGTGGCCGCCGTTTGGGCAGATTCGGTGGCCGCGGGTGGGCAGGTTCGTGTCCGGCTATGGCCAGTTTCTCGTGGCCGTTGTCAATGCGCTCGAGCTGAGCATCGCTGGCGCCCCGTCCCGTGCTCTCTATGTGAACCCCGCCTCGAGAGTTGCTGACGGACAGATACTCCACCGTAGGGAATGGTGCGTATTCACGGCCGGAGTCTGTCCCTCTACAGTCGACATGGTCATAGCCACACTCAGCGTGGCCGTGGTTCGGCTGGTATGGCGGGAACGAGGGATCTTGGAGCGCCCAATCGTCTTCGGCGTCGTTGCCGGGCTCTGCACAGCTATGCAGGACGCCTCAGAACGCGAGCCCGAGATAAGGGCAGAACGGAGGGGGGTCATGTTCTCGAAGCGCAGGCTACCAATAGCCCTATTCGCGGTCGTTCTGATCCTTCCGTTGACGTCTGTCGCCGTAAGTGCGGCCAACCCGTCTGTGGACGGCTTCCAGCGAGCCGAGGCATTTCGAACATCGCTTGGACTGCAGTCGGACGCCGGTTACGTTGCCAACGTGGAGGGCAATCCATCAGCTAGTCGAAAGTATGGCGTCGCCCTGCTTCCAGACGAACAACGCGACATTGATGCACGCGTCGCGGTCGATGGCAAGATCCCGTCAGTCATCGATTCAATCAAGGATCAGCCCGGATTCGCAGGGGCGTTCATAGACCAGGCGGCAGGCGGCGTGCTGGATCTTGCGACCACGGGCGACACCGACGCTCTGGTCGCGCAGGCGCGCCTGCACTTGCCCCCCGGAATCGTCCTCCGCGTTCGGACCGTGACCTACACGGACGCCCAACTCCAAGCGGCGAACCAGGCCGTGAACGATGACATCGAATATTGGACTATGCGAGGGGTCGCGATCACGGAGATCGGCGTTGACCCCGAGGCTAACCGAGTCGACGTTGGAGTCTCGTCGAATCTGGCCGTGGCCCGCCACTCATTGGCCACCAGATACGGGTCGATTGTTGTTGTCGCATCTAAAGTTCCCATGCTGCCGACCAGCACGTGCAACAGCCGCCAAGACTGTGTACCGCCGGTGCGTGGCGGTCTCTACATAATATCTCGGCATAACTGTTCCTCAGGGTACGTGGCCCGCTCGGGCTCCGGCGTTCTCGTATTGGTCACTGCTGGGCACTGCTTTCGGAGTTACACAGACATTTGGAAGAACAGCGCATCCACGGCTACCGTGATTGGAACGACCTATAGCTACACAACCAACGACTCGACAAGTTCCGGAACGTATAACGCGGATGCTGGGTACATCGCGCTGGCACCCGGCTCGATGCAAACAACGCTGCCGCATAACCAGTTCTACGTGACCAGCACGACCACGTTCTCGAGTTTCACAAGTGTCGCCCCGAGCAACCACTACGCGAACGGGACCCTTGTCTGTAAGTCCGGGGCTACAACCCAATACACGTGCGGCGTAATCGTTCAACAGGAGATGACGAAGCAGGAAGCTAGCGGACCATACATCCGGCATGTCGCGGAGGCGGCCGCGCTTGTCGATGGTGGTGACAGCGGTAGTCCCGTGTTCTACGGCTCATATCCCACGGCAACGCTCCTCGGGATCGTCATTGCGGCGGACAACCCAGGGCATCCGCCCCTCTACTACAGCCCCGAGAATTGGATCGGCAGCGCCCTGGGGGGCGCCCCCTGCACTACACCTAGCTGCTGATGCTTCCACGGGGAAGCTTGGACTTCCGGACCGGCCGACGGGTCCTGCCCCCGCGCCCAGTAGACGATCGGGTGGCGTACCTTCGGCAGCATCGTGGTGTCAGCCGCTGGTGCGCGTGACAGCGCGATCGAACGTCTGAGTACGAACGCTCGGTGCATCCAGGTGGTCACCCAGAAGAGAGAGCGGACAACGAAGGCCGAGTGACCACGCGAAACGGCGCTCAACTGCGTCTATAGGTCGATATGGAGAGGCTGGCTGTGACTGCGGAACGCGCCGACGGCGACCGAGCTTCGCTCGACCTGGTCGACGACATCCTGCGCCGGCGCGGGCAGGATCTGATCAGCCTTGCCTACAGGGTTGGGCTCTCGGCGGAGGATGCTGAGGACGCGGTGCAGGAGGCCTTCGCCCGGCTGTGCGCGCCGATAAACCTTGACCACGTCCGAGATCCGGAGGCGTGGCTCTTTCGGACCGTCTACCACCTGGCGATGGATGCCCACCGCTGGCGCCGGCGCATCTCGTCGCTGACAAGCCGCGTCCAGTTCCAGGCACCTACCGTCCACGGGGTGGCGACTGATGTCGACGGGCTCGCGGCCGTCTGGTCAACAGTCGATGAGCTTCCCGAGCGTCAGCGAGCGATCGTCTATCTGCGCTACCGAATGGATTTCACATATGACGTGATCGCGACCGTCATGGGCATCACCGCCGGAGCCGCCCGGAGCCAGGGCTCGGTCGCGATGGCAACGTTGCAGCGAAAGCTGAGGGACGTCGATGAAGCCTGAACGGATCGAAGAGTTCCTGCGCCGCGCACCCGCCGACGAACCGATATTCGTGACCCCGTCCGCGGCGGGCGACCGTCGAGTCAGCCGCGTCAAGGTCTCGGGGCGACCTGCCGGAGCGATCGGGTTGGCCGTGGCGGGCATCGCTGTCATCGCTGTGCTGGCTGCGGGATCCTGGCTCGGTGGGCGACCCGGGTCGGGCGGGTCGCCAGGGTTGGCAGGGGCGAGTCAGGATGCGGGCTACACCGAATACTGCGGCGGCGCGACCGTAACGCCCGCGGACATCGCGGCAACGCCGCAGCCACTCACCATCGATGAACAGGCGGTCATCGCGACGGCCGTCCGTCGGGCCCCGACACTCCTGCCCGCGACCTCCTGGCATCGGTATGACGGAACCAACGGGGCCGAGACGTTTGTCGCGGCTGGCACGCCCAACCAAGTCCGGCGGTTCGTGTTCATAAACGCGGGCCAAGCCGTCGACGGGACCTTCGAACTCACCTCATTCGGCGACTGCGAGCCTGTCGGTCGCGGGGTCGGCGGACTCAAGAAGATGTCGTGGACGCTCGAGATTGATCCGCTCGACCCGCCGACGGTCACCACGACCGTTCTTCACGGCTACGTCGAGACCAGCGTGGTGGAAACGGTCGCAGGCTACACAGTCACCTACGGTCAGGTCGTCACCATCGCCTTTTGGACGCGGACGCTGCCTGTCGCGAGCGGCAGGATCGTCACGCTGGAGGGAGTCCTACATCAGGTTACTGTCCAGCTCGCTGAGCCACTCGGCGGCCGAGACGTGTACGACGGCGTTCTCGAGCACTCAGTTGCAACCTCGCCGCCTATCTCGCTGGGCTACTGACGCTGGCGTCGCTTGGCAGGGCTAGAGAGCCGCCAACCGTGTCATGTGTCCGTGACGCTCGATGCCGACATCCAAGCCGGCTGGTCACGCTGAATCGGGCGGCGGGTACCTCTGGTGTTCTTCGTCGAGCAGGTCCGAGGGCCGGCTTGTGAGCGCGGCGTATTCGCGGCGGCTCACGACGGCCTCATAGGCGACGTGGCTTCGCCCTACGAATAGGAGTCCTTCGCCCGGGCGGGCATGGATGAGGGAGCGCCGTTCGGCCGGCGTCAGNNGCGAGCGCATCGGCGCCTTCGGGTGTCTGGCCGAGAAGGATCCGGATGTCGCACTGCTTGACGATCGGCTCGCCAAGGTAGTCCGGGATCGTCGCTGCCCGGTCGCCCTGAGCGCGCTCGATTGGCTTATGGCCTGGCGGGAGGACGTCAGCGTCGAGGCGTATAATCCAGCCCCTCGTCGTGGGCATTTGAAGGAAGACGATGCCGACGAGGGCATCGGACTCTTCCAGGTT
>PMXR01000130.1:1402-9923 GCA_003171035.1 Chloroflexota bacterium | reverse complement strand
CCCTTGTTGTGGTCGATGACCGGGGCGTCGATGATGACGCCGGTCTCGAACTGCTCCTGCATCGAACGCCACTTGCGCTCGAGGCCGGCGCGCCGCAACGACAGGACGACATGGCCTTCCTGCGACTCGGGCTGCAGCACGTAGACGAGGACCACGTCCCCGACACCGAGCTGCGGCGAGGAGTCGCCGTGCCGGCCGAATAGCTCACGGTTCGAGACGACACCTTCGCTCTTGGCACCGATGTCGACGAGGATCTCGTCGCGATCGATCCGAACGACTGTGCCTTCGACGACGTCGCCGTGCTTGAAGCTCTTGATGTCCGCGTCCTGCTCGGCCAGGAGTTCCTCCATGGTCGTGGGCTCGGGCCGATCTACAACCGGCACCGGGACTTCCTCGACCTCGGGCTCCTCAGCCGCGGGCGCATCGGCCAGGTCTGCCTCGCTCACCGCGGGCGGCTCGGCCGCAACTGCTTCAGCAACTACCTCTGGTTCGGGGGCGGCCGGGGCGGGCGGCTCGCTGGTCTCGAACGTCTCGGCGGCGATGGTCTCGGCGGGCTCGTCGACGATCACGTCGTCGACGGCTTGTTCGGACGCCTGATCAGCGACAGGGGCCGTTGCCTCGGTCTCCGGCGTAGTCCCGCCCGTTAGCTCTTCGGTCAAGATTTGTCTCCTATGGTCAATGGTCGCCCCAAAAAGCAAGAAGACGGCTTGAGTCGTGCTCACGCCGTCGGTCGATCAGCAGTCCGGGGGCTTTCGTGCGCTCGGTCCACTCCTTCGATGAGGCTATGGGTCGGCTCTTGTGCCTCTTCTTGCCCTAGGGCCGGGTGAATGTAGCACACGCGCTCGCAGTGCAACAGTCGCCTGGCGGCCTTCGCGCGAGCCGGCATCGCCCCAGAGCGGCGCGTCCGTACAATCGCAACGTGCCTGAATTGCCCGACCTCTCGATTCTCGCCGACGCCTTCGAGGCTGCCTTCGTCGGTCGGACGGTGGTTTCGGCCGAGGCGCCGGGGCCGCTGACGGTCCGCGGAACGCCCGCCGAGCTTGCGGCGCTGGTCGGGCAGCGGCTGGAGCGGTTCTACCGCCGCGGCAAGTTCCTCTGGCTCGAGTTCGATCGCGACCGGGTCGTCATTAACGCCATGCTCACCGGCCGTCTCCAGCTGGCTGCCGATCCGGCCGTCAAGCGCCCGCAAAAGACGTTGTTCGTGCTGGGTTTCGGGCCGCGTGAGGGCGGGCCGGATGACGCGGCGTGGACGGCCGGCTCGGCGGCTGAGTCCGGCGCCGCCTGGTGGGCGCCCGGCTCGGCCGCGTGGACGGCCGGCGCGGCGTGGATCCCCGCCCCCGAGGCCAGGCCGGAGATGCGCTACCGCGACGTCACCCAGATGGGCAAGGTGTATCTGCTGCCGGCCGGCGTAGATCGACCGGTCCCGGGCACCGCTCCCGGCGAGATGGGCCCAGATGCGGACGACCCGGCCCTGACGCTGGACGTCTGGCGGGAGCGGATCAAGCACCGCCCCGGCGAACTCAAGAACCTGCTGCGCAACCAGGAGTTCGTGGCGGGGATCGGCAACGCCTACTCCGACGAGATCCTGCATGCGGCTGGGCTGCTGCCGTCGCGCAAAAGGGGCACGCTGGCGCCTGAGGAAGTCGACGCGCTGTACGTGGTGGCCCGAACTACTCTCGCCGACGCAGTTGCGGTCTTGCGCGAGCGTGTCCCGCCGAAGTTCGAGACCGAAGTCCGCGACTTCCTGGCGGTCCACAACAAAGGCGGCGAGCCCTGTCCGCGCTGCGGAAACCGGATCACCCAGACCGAGGCCGGTGGGTTCGTCACGAGCTACTGCCGCCACTGCCAGAGCTAGCCCCGGTCGACGGTCTCCCGAACCACTCGATGGATGCAGATTCCGCCAGGAAGTGGCACCGGACAGGGTGTGGGCGCCCAAATTCAGTCCTGCGAAGGGTCTCGGTGGGGATCGATGAGGCAGACAAAGCCAAATCGGTCGCGCGCGTTTCTATAACAGTGTCGGGGCCACTGGATTGGAGAAATGCCCGCGACGCCGCGTCGGCGGCGGAGCCGAGTCGGGGCCGGGCCGAGTCGGGGCCGAGCCGCGGCGGAGGCGCGGCCGAGTCGACGGGGGGGGCGCCCCGATCACTTACCTCAGCACGACCTGGACCGCTACGACCGCGGTGCCCGGCGCCGGCAGCCGGACCACATCACCGGAAACGGCCACACCGTCCACGACAAGCGACACCGCGCTGCCCGGTCCTTCGCGCCGCACCGCGATCTCGTAAGTGGTGCCGCGGAACTCGCGACGCGCCGTGAAACCGGGCCACTCGGCAGGTATGGCCGGGGCCACTCGCAGACCCTCGAACGTGGGGCGGATCCCCAGGATCCACTGCGTGGCGGCCACGTAGGTCCAGGCCGCCGTGCCGGTCAGCCAGGCGTTGCGGGCCATGCCGAACGACGGATGTGTCGGGCCGCAGATGTTCTGCGGGTAGACATACGGCTCGGTCTTGTATCTGTCCGAGTCCGTTCGGGCGAGCGGCAGGATCTGGCGGTAGTACCGATACGCCTGGTCGCCCCAGCCCAGCATCGCCGCAGCCACGATCGACCACGTGTTGGCGTGGCAGAAGATCCCGCCGTTCTCCTTGGCGCCGGGCACGTACGTGGAGGTGCCACGGACGCGATCGTCGCCGCCGTCGTAGGGCGGCGATATCAACGCCAGGCCGAACTCGGTGTTGAGTCTCTCGTGGGCCGAATTCATGGCCGCTGCGGCGCGATCTCGCGGGGCGACTTCTCCCAGCACGGCCCAGCTCTGGGCAATGAGGTCGATCTCCTGATGCGGCGCGCCTGAGGTGCCAATAGGCAACCCGTCGTCGTCGAAGGAGCGTACGTACCAGGCGCCATCCCAGGCCGAGCGGTTGATCGCTTCCGCCATCGAGGAGTGCAACCCGGCGAAGCGGCGGGCCTCGTCCGGCCGGTCGATCCGCCCGCATAACTCGGCCATGTCGAGCATCGCGCGACAGAACTGCATCGCCGTCCAGACGCTCTCGGCCCTGCCCGAGCCGTGGTCGATATTGAGAGTGTCGTTCCAGTCCGAGAACCCCGACCTGGGCAGACCGTGCGGCCCCAGGTGCGCGAGCGTGAAGTCGACCGCCCTGAGCATGTGCGCCCAGACCGAGTCGGCCTCCCGGTCGACGAAGGGAACAATTTGGTCCAGGTAGTCGAAATCGCCGGTCTCGCGCAGGTAGGCGCAGACCGAGATCAACAGCCACAGATGGTCGTCGCTGAACCACTGCGGCCAGTCGGGGTACTCGGCCGCGAGACCGGGCCCGCCCTCGCCGGTAAGCGGGAAGAACTGATGCCAGGTATGGCCGTCGGCGAACTGCATCGTCCAGATGCGGGTCAGCATCCGGCGGGCGTGGTCGGGCGCCGCGTGCATCGTGCCCAGCGTGTCCTGGCCGCTGTCGCGCGTCCCCATGCCGCGACCCAGCCCGGACTCGTAGCCGGACACGAACCGCGACCAGTACAGCGTCGTGCGGCACTGGACGGGATTCCAGAAGTTGAGCATCGCGTTCGTGTCGGCGTCGGGCGTCTCTACCGTGAAGTGCGACAGATACGTTACCCAGTCGTCGCGCAGCGCCTGGTATGCCGCCTCTACCTCCACCGGGTCCGAGAAACGCGCCACCACACGGCCGATCTCCTCCGGAATGTCGGTGGCGCCCATGACGTACACGAGTACCCGCTCCTCGCCGGGCGCCAGCTCGATGTCGTGCGTGAGTGAGCCGATGCTGTTGCCGCGTGGCGAGGGCGCGTTCGAGGGGACGCCGGTCTCGACCACGATCGGGTCGGCCAGGTCCCGCCCACGCCCGACGAAGTCCTCGCGATCGCAGGTGTACCCGGCCGGGGCTTCGCTGCCGGCGAAGAAGAACGTCAGCGGCTTGAACTTCGTCCCCACCCGGATCACCCCGTCCCGGCACGAGCTGAAGACGATCTGCTGAGCCCAGTCCAGGTTGGTCATGTCGTTGAACGCATCGTCGAAGCTGAACTCGGCGTAGCTGAAGCTGCGCAGCGAACGCGGAGTCGGTCCCGTGTTGCGGACCCGCAGCCGCCACAGTTCGCATGGGGCCGGTTCGTCGATTGAACTCAGCGGCACGAAATACAGGACCTCGGCCTCGATCCCCCGGTAGCGGCTCGCGATCCTTGTATAGGCGGTGCCGTGGCGGCACTCGTACGTATCCAGATCGCGCTTCACCGGTGCGGCAGTAGGGCTCCAGTACTCGCCCGTCTGCTGGTCTCGCAAGTAGATGTAGCGGCCGGGCTGGTCCACCGGGATGGAGTTGTAGCGATAGCGGGTGACGCGCCGGTTGCGCGGGTCGCGGTCGAAGGAGAAGCCGCCGCCGGTGTTGGAGACGATGCCGCCGTAACGGCCCTCGCCGATGTAGTTGATCCACGGAGTCGGCGTGTCCGGCCGGATGATGACGTACTCCCGGGCCGTCTCGTCGAAGTAGCCGTAAGCGTTGGCTCCGACCCCGGCGCCGCCCTTGGCCGCGTCCTGGCTCACTCGCATCGCCTCCGAGTCGGTCGACTAGTAGTTGGCCTGGATCTCGATCGTCTGGCCCGGCCGAGACGGGAGCGGCGCCAGGCTGCCCTCGACCTGCCGCCCGTCGACCGTCAGGCTCTTGACGCGCCCGATCGAGCCGGCCGGCTTTGAGACCTTGATCTCGTACCTGGCGCCTCGGAATCGGCGGGTCGCGGTGAAGCCGGTCCAGTCGGCGGGGATCACCGGATCGATGCGCAGCCCGTCATGTTCGGCTCGCATGCCGAGGATCCACTGGCTGATTGCGACGAGGTTCCAGGCCGCGGTACCCGTCAACCAGGAATTCTTCGCCTCGCCCTGAACCGCCGCCTCGCCGCCCGAGATCATCTGGGCGTAGACGTAGGGCTCGCAGCGGTGAATCTCCGAAATCTCCTCGCGCCGGGAGGGGTTGATCCGCAGGTAATAGTCGAGGGCGCCTTCGGCGTTACCGGCGCGCACTTCGCCGATCATCACCCAGGGGTTGGTGTGGCAGAAGACGCCGCCGTTCTCCTTGTAGCCCTCCGGATACGAGGAGATCTCACCGAGTTCCAGGTGATAGCTGCCGTATGCCGGCTGAAGCAGACAGATTCCATGTCGCGTGGCCAGCCGCGTGCGGACCGAAGCAAGGGCACGTGCGGCCATGCCGTTCTCGAGTCCGATCCCGGCCAGGATGCACATGCCCTGGGGCTCGACGAAGATCTGGCCTTCCTCGCACTCGCTCGAGCCGACGGGCCGGCCGAAGTAGTCGTAGGCGCGGCGGAACCACGCCCCGTCCCAGCCGGCCGTCTCGACGATCTTCGTCATCGCGCGGCCCGCCTCGGCCGAACGGGCGACCTCGCCCGAATCGCCGCGCAGCCGCGCAATCGAAGCCAGTTCCGTCACCGCCAGGACGAACAGGCCGCCGATGAAAACGGACTCGGCGACGCCGCCTTCTCGGTTCTGCGTCGTCTGGAACGACTCACCGGGTGTCTCGGAGAAGCAGTTGAGGTTGAGGCAATCGTTCCAGTCGGCCCGACCGATGAGGGGCAAACCGTGTGGCCCGAGTCGATCCAGGGTGTATTGGATCGATCGCCGGAGATGCTCGTACAACGGCTCCTCGCTCCCGGGAGCGTTGTCGAAGGCGACGGGTTCGTCGAGGATCGCGCGATCGCCGGTCTCCTTGAGGTATGCCGCCACGGCCAGGACGAGCCAGGCAGGGTCGTCGTTGAAGCCGGAGCCGACGGCGTCGTTACCGCGCTTGGTCAGCGGCTGGTATTGGTGGTAAGCCCCGCCGCTCGGCAATTGGGTCGCGGCGATGTCCAGGAGCCGCTCCCGGGCTCGTAGCGGATCCATGTGCACGAAGCCGAGAAGGTCCTGCGTCGAGTCGCGGAAGCCCATTCCACGCCCGATCCCGGACTCGAACATCGAGGCCGACCGCGACAGATTGAACGTGACCATGCACTGGTAGGCATTCCAGATGTTCACCATGCGGTCGACGTGCTCGTTGCCCGTCTCGACCTGGTGAGCGCCAAGAACACCGGTCCAGTAGTCGCGCAAGGTCTCTAGGGCGGTCTCGACGGCCGCCGAGTCGAGGTAGCGCGCAATTATCGGCTTCACTGTCTTCTTATTGATCGTCTGGCTGCCGGGCGGGTCGAACTTGTCGTCGGCGGCGTTCTCCTGGTAGCCGAGCAGAACGATTACCTCGCGGGTTTCGCCGGGCGCCAGATCGAGCTTGACGTGGTGCGCGCCCATAGGCTGCCAGCCATGCGCAATCGAGTCGGTGGTCTTGCCCCGTTCGACCGCGATCGGGCGGTCCCAGCCGCGGTAGGGACCAAGGAAGGCGTCGCGTTGGGTCTCGAACCCCGCGAGCGACTCCGAACAGGCGAAGTAGGCGAAGTGGTTGCGGCGCTCGCGGTACTCGGTCTTGTGGTAGATGACACCGTCTTCCACCTCGACCTGACCCGTCGAGTAGTTGCGCTGGAAGTTGGTCGCGTCGTCGTTGGCATCCCACAGACACCACTCCACCGAGCTGAACAGCGACACCCGGGCCGGCGTCGGCCGGTCGTTGGTGACGCGCACGCGCCAGACCTCGAGGTTCTCACCGAGTGGCACGAAGTACAGCGTCTCGGCCCGAATGCCCCGGTACCGCGAGCCGATGACGGTATAGCCGAGGCCGTGCCGGCAGCTGTAGTCCTCGACGTCGTGCTGGGTCGGCTGCCAGCTCGGGCTCCAGTACTCGCCGGACTCGTCGTCGCGGAGATACACGTAGCGCCCCCCGACGTCGAGAGGCGCGTTGTTGTAGCGGTAGCGGGTCAGGCGGCGGAGTCGGGCATCTCTATAGAAGGAATAGCCGCCGGCGGTATTCGAGATGATCCCGAAGTAGGACTCACTGCCCAGATAGTTGATCCAGGGCAGCGGAGTATCGGGCCGCGTTATGACGTACTCGCGGGCCACATCGTCGAATTGACCGTAACGCACTGCTCTCCTCGCCTCTTCCGGCAGACCAGATGCGGTAGCCGAGCTCATCTGGCTCGATGTGTCGATCATGGAACCCGCCGGGTGCTAGCGAGCGCCGGTCAGGCGGTATTCTGCACCTTTTCGGCGAGCTCCGGCGCCCCTCCACCCGAGGCAAGGTCACGTTTAGTCGGGAGAAATGTGTGAAGATGCAACTGATATTAGCAGTGCTCGCTGATGCCTGGCCCCGCCAGTCGACCACGGCATTCCATTCTTGGCGGCAGGAAGTCTGTGTGATTCCCGTCCTGACACGCAGGCAGACCGTACAAGCTCGCAACAGAGCCCTGTTTGACCTAAGTGATAGAGAACTGATATTGTGAGTCGTCGCTTTAGTAGTTGGTGGAGCCGTCTGTGCCGAGGGGAATGGGACATAAGGGCGCGACACTGGCGGATATTGCCGCCGCCGCCAGTCTCTCGCAGGCTGCGATTTCACTTGCCTTGAGGGGCAAGCCCGGCGTCTCCGAAGCCACGCGTGCACGCGTGATCGAGCTGGCACGAGGCCTCAGCTACAGGCCGATTGCCCACGATCCAAGCCACCATCACAAGCCCCTGACGGTGACCCTGGTCATCCGAACCCTGCACGGCAACACGCCGGACGCCAACCGGTTCTACGGGCCTGTGCTGGCCGGCATCGAGGAGAGCTGCCGGCGGCAACACACGCGCCTGATGCTCGCGATCATGCCCGTGGACCAGTACAACTACCCGATCGAAGTGCCCCGCGGCGTGAACGACAACTCGTCCGACGGACTCATCTTCGTGGGTGCCCACTTCACGTCGACGACCGGCAGCGTGCTCGAGGGCGCTCCCCCGGCGGTGCTGGTGGATGCCTACTCCGACGACGGGGAGTTCGACTCCGTCGAGACCGACAACATCTCGGGGGCCAGGATGGCGGTCCAGCACTTCATCGACCACGGCCACCGCGAGATCGCGATCCTCGGCACCGACCCGAGTGCCTTTCCGAGCATCCTCCAGCGCCGGGTGGGCTACGAACAGGCGATCGCCGAGGCGGGGTTGACGCCGCGCTACATAGATGCGCCGTACTTCCTGCACGAGGCCGCTGCGGCGGCGGCTATCAAGTACCTGCGAGCCAAACCCGAAGTCACCGCAATCTTCTGCGCCAACGACCTCGTCGGCGTCACCTTCATCCAGGCTGCGCGCGAGGCCGGCATCTCCGTTCCGGACCAGGTCTCGGTCATCGGCTTCGACGATATCGATCTGGCCAGTTTCATCACGCCGCCGATGACCACGATGGCGGTCGACAAGGTAGGAATGGGGCGGCTGGCCGTCACGCTGCTGCTTCACCGGCTCGAGTTCGAGAACGAGAGCGTCACCTCAACCCTTGTGCGGCCGCGGCTGATCGAGCGCCAGTCCGTTCGAACGCTCGGCGTCGCTGCGCGAAGGAACGCGACCGCATCGGCCGACGAGCCGGCCATCGGCCCCGAACCGAGGCCGGTC
>PMXR01000130.1:0-1390 GCA_003171035.1 Chloroflexota bacterium | reverse complement strand
AATATCCCTTGGGAGGATCGGCCGGCCGGATCCGCAGCGACGCTGTGGCGCTCGACCCACAACCCGATCATCAAGCGCGACCAGATCGAACGCTCCAACAGCATCTTCAACTCTGCCGTGGTCCCATTCGAGGGCGGTTTCGCCGGCGTCTTCCGCGTGGACGATACCTCGAGGGTGATGGACCTCCACTCAGGCCGGAGTGCCGACGGCATCGACTGGACGATCGAGTCAACGACTATCCTCTGGGAGCCTGCGGACGATCGCGTTCGTGAGATCCAGGAGGAATTCGTCCACGCCTACGACCCGCGGGTCACCTGGCTCGAGGATCGCTATGTAGTGACCTGGTGCAACGGCTACCACGGCCCCACGATCGGCATCGGCTACACGCACGACTTCGAGACATATCGCCAACTCGACAATGCGTTCCTGCCGTTCAACCGCAACGGCGTTCTCTTCCCGCGCCGAGTCGGCGGAAAGTACCTGATGCTCTCGAGGCCCAGCGACCAGGGCCACACGCCATTCGGCGACATCTTCCTGTCCGAGAGCCCGGACCTCATCCATTGGGGCCGCCATCGCCACGTCATGGCTCCGCGCGAATGGACCTGGGAGTCGACGAAGATCGGGCCCGGGCCGACGCCGATCGAGACACCCGAAGGCTGGCTGCTCATCTATCACGGCGTGCTCATGTCGTGCAACGGCTTTGTCTACTCAATGGGCGCAGCACTGCTCGATCTCGACGAGCCGTGGAAAGTCATCGCCCGCGGCCGCGACTATTTGTTGTCGCCGCAAGTCCCCTACGAGCAAGTCGGGGACGTGCCCAACGTGGTCTTCCCGTGCGCAGCTCTACTGGACCGCCCGACGGGGCGCCTGACGATCTACTACGGCGGAGCCGACACCGTCGTCTGTCTGGCCCACGGCTACCTTTCCGACGTCATCGACCACGCGAAGCGCCAGGGCTAGGCCACCGAGCGCGTCCGTCCCGACGGGGCGCTCCGGAGGCCGAGGAGACGGATAACCAAGCAGGCCCTCAGTGGCCATACCACACCTCACCGGCCTCAGAACCCTTAACGCAAATGACGGCCAGATCGGCCGTCATACGTAGATTCAGCCCGCCTGGGCCGTTAACGCAAAAACCCTGGCGACGACCTATTTTCCCGAAAGGCTGCCCTCTCAGTATCTTCGGCGCTGGAGAGCTTAACTNNGCCTCTCCGCTAGAGTCACCAGGGTTCTATGCGTCTGGTAGCGCTTCGACAGGAGCGAGCGCACCAAATTGGTGCCGCGGTCGCTCACCGCAGATCTTCAATCTCGTCTGTGTGTGCCGGTTACTTCCCAAACCACTGCACCAGACCCTTGGTAAGGTGCTGTAGAGGTCAAGCCCTCGACCATTAGT
>PMXR01000137.1 GCA_003171035.1 Chloroflexota bacterium | reverse complement strand
CGCAGCATCCACCAGAAGAAGCGCGGGTCGTCCCAGATGTATCTCGGCGTCAGGCGCCGGGGCTCGTGCCACAGGCGGAACACCCACTCGACCCCGAGCCGGGTCATCCACAGCGGCGCCGGTGGAGACTTGCCCGCGAGGATGTCGACCGCAGCGCCAACTCCGATCAGGACTCCGCTGAACTCCGCTGAATGACGATCCATCCACATTTCCTGGCGCGGCGCTCCGAGGCAGACGAAGACCACGTCCGGCTTGGTTTTCGCGAGCCGTCGCGTGAGCTCGACGTCCTCGTCGGAGCCAACCACGAATCCCATTCGGGGCGCCATCGCGGCCACCACGTGGGCGCCGCGGCTCTCGAGGGCCCGCGCCGCGGCCTCGGCAACGCCGGGTCTGCCACCGAAGAAGGCGAACTCGGTGGTGGGGCCCAGCGCTTTGGCGAGTGCCTCGGGCAGAAGCCGGCCGGTGACGGTTCCGCGCAACGGCGTCCCGGCGATCCTCGATCCATAGATGATGCCCATGCCGTCGGGCACTCTCAGCCGCATGGCCATCAGCGCGTCCCGGAATTCGGGCTGGCGGCGAGCCTTGACGATGTGGTCGACGTTGGGCGTACACACCGTGCCGCCCGAGCCATCGGTTACCCAACCAGAGATCAGCTTTACCGCTTCGTCGAAGGTCACGTCGTGAACCGGTAGGCCTGCGATGTCGACGGTCGAGATGCCGGCCTCGGAAACCCGTTCGGGAGCTACCTCAGGCGGCTCGCAAAGCCCCGTGAGCCAGGTCTCGTATGACGCGGAAATGGCATCCCAGCTGTACAGGCGGCGGGCCCGTTCATGGGCGCGATTTCGCAGGTCGGCCGCCAGGGTATCGTCGTCCAGGACCGACTGTAGACTGGTCGACAGCTCCGCCGCGCCGTGATAGTAGAGCCCCGCATCGCCGAGCGTTTCTCGATGCTCGGGTACGTCGTTGGCCAGCACCACGTTGCCGAATCCCATGGCCTCGACCAGGGCTGGGTGCGTGCCGCCAACCTCCGTCGCCTGGACATAGGCCTTGGCGTGGGAACGCAGGATGCGATAGCCCGTGCCGTAGACCGCGCCCAGGAATAGGACACGAGGGTCGGTCGTCGCCCGCAGCGAGGCGATGTATTCCGAGGCATACGGGGCATCACCCACCACGGCAAGGGGCAGGTCCGTCCTAACCGACTCGAAGGCCTTGATTACGACGTGGGCGTTGTTCTCGGGTTCGAGGCGACTGACGTAGAGCACGTACTGGCCTGCCTCGAGTCCCAGGTTCGCGAGTGTTCCGTGGTCGGGGACGGGCTCCAGTTCGGTCCCGTAGGGGAAGTAGTCCGTGTGACGTCGATAGACTTCCCTGTAGTAGGTCTGGATCACGAGAGCGTCCGTGACAACGTGGACCGGCAGCCGAGCGGCGGTCCAGGCGCAGAGCCTGTAGTAAGCGCGGCCGATTGCGCTCCACTTCCTGCGCTTCCACTCGAGCCCATCGACGTTTAGAACGACTCGCCGTCCAAAGAGCCGGAGCAGGATCACCGCCGGTAAGTTGGCCGAGTTGCAGACGTAGACGACATCGTAGTGCTGCGTCAGGGCATGGACGGCCGCGAAGAGACTGTGGATGACCGTCTCGAAGTACTTGGACTGCGGCGCCGGGAGCCGGACGATCCGCATCCCGAGGTAACTCTTCGTCTTGCGTGATACGAACAGGTCGCGGCCGTATACCGTGACCTCGTGGCCGGATTGCACGAGGCGTTTGCCGAGTTGCTCGGCAAACGTTTCGAAGCCGCCGTAGTTGGCCGGCACTCCGCGCGTGCCGAGGATCGCGATTCGCATGGAGCGGATGGTAACCGGGCGCGAGCAGTACGTATCGCTGTTCGAACGTCCGGGCGGCTCGATCGCTTGCCGATCCGTTTCTCTTGCCGAGTGGCTTCTTAGTTGGCGGGCCTAGCACGACCTCGAGTCCACGCCGGGGTCGATGACGACCACCAGGTCCGGCCGGGAGTAGGCCGGTGCGTTGCTACATCGCCGGAGAGGCGATCGAGTGGTCGCCGGACGCCGCGCTGTCCGTGTCGCCCTCGCCATCGCCGTCTGTAGCGAGTCGGGACGCCGTCAGGACCGACCCCATGGCCAAGCCGACCACGAGCCAGACGGTGGCCGAGGTCGTGAAGCGCATCAGCGGCGGGGCGAGCAAGGCCGTGACCAGGTAACCCACGAGCGCAGCTCCGGACCCGATCACGATCCACGACGGTGGCGGCGCCCGATGTCTCACCGCGATCAGGTACTTGATCAACCCGGCCGACCAGACCAGAAATGCGAGGAGCCCCAGCGGCCCGACACTGACAAGCAAGGTTATGTACATGTTCTCGCCGATGCCGGCGCCTGCCGTGTCGCCGGAGCCAAGCACCTGGCCGAACTGATCGGATTGGCCGACGCCGAGGCCGATCGGGTTGTCGATGACGGTGCTGATTCCCTTGCCGAGGGCGCTGGCGTGATCGCTTGCCGATGAGTCTGTGCCGGTGACCGTCGCCACGACCGAGAACCTCACCGCGGGCACCATCACGAGCGCGACAGCGGCCACCGCCAGGCCAACGAAGATGATCGCCCGGCGCCGGTAGACCAGGCTGCAGAGAACGACGGCCAGGGCGACCGCGATCCAGGCGCCCCTCGAGATCGGCACTATGACGGCGGCCACGTACAGAAGGCCGACTGCTGCCATTGCCCCGGCGGCCCACAGGCGCCGCTGGTTGATGGCTTGGTAGAAGAAGGCGACGGTCATGACCACGGGCAGAACGAAGTAATGACCGGTGCCCACCGGTTGGGTGAACGGCCCAACGGCACGCACGAATCCGTTGGCGTAGTCCAGGCCACCACCCAGACGAGCCAAAATGCTGATGTCCCACAGCGTTTGTA
>PMXR01000095.1 GCA_003171035.1 Chloroflexota bacterium | reverse complement strand
GTCGGCGCGACGATCAGCCACCGCGTCCTGACCCGCCTCTTCATGGATCGCGGCGTCCGTCTCGACCGCAGCTACCAGCTCAACTTCGGCGGCAACACGGACTTCCTCAACATGCTCGAGCGCGAGCGCCTCGAGTCCAAGAAGATCTCCAAGACGAACGCCGTCACCTCGATGCTCGACTACGAGATCGATCCGGACAACATGCACGTCGGCCCCAGCGACCACGTGCCGTGGCTCAAGGACCGCAAGTGGTGCTACATCCGCATGGAAGGCACCACCTTCGGCGACGTGCCGCTCAATCTCGAGATGAAGCTGGAGGTCTGGGACAGCCCGAACAGCGCCGGCGTCGTGATCGATGCGATCCGCTGCATGCGCCTCGGCCTCGACCGCGGGCTCTGCGGAACGCTCGTCGCTCCTGCGGCCTACTTCAAGAAGTCCCCGCCCATCCAGCTGCCGGACGACGAAGCGCGCGAGCGCGTCGAAGCGTTCATCCGCGGCGAAGACAACCAGACCCTCGTCGGCACCGAAAACCTGCCCAAGAAGGTCAAGAAAGCGGCCCCGGTCAGCGGCGGCAAGCCTCACGTCGAGGCCAAGTGACACAGGAACCTCACGGTTCCGAAACGGTGAGCGGCGTCGGTGATCCCGGCGCCGCAGCCACCGGAGCCGGCAATAAGGCAACCAACGAGGCGGCGTCCAACAATGTCGGCGGCGAAGGCCCCGAAGCTCGGCGTCGCCTCGCTCTGCGCAAGAAGTCGAGCGAGGCCACGCCCGAGCCGACCAAGAAGTTCGAAGCCCCGCACCGGATGGAGAAGGAGACCTTCTTCACTCACCTGGCGGGAGTGACGGCAGTCAGCTTCTGGAAGACGGCGTCGTGGATAACCGGCCACCTTCCCGAAGGCCCCGTCTACAAGATCGGCAGCTGGCTGATGCGTGTCGGCTACGCCGCCAGCCCCACTCGCCGCCGCTGGCTGCGCGCCAACTTCGGCCACGTCCTGGGCGTCTCGCCCGACGACAAAGCCGCCCACAAGATGGCCCGGGCGGCGTACGACAACTACTCCCGCTACCTCATGGAGCTGATGCGGCTGCCGTGGATGAAGCGCGAGAAGGTCGATCGGCTTCTCGATGTAAGTAGCCTCGACCGGTTCCTGGAGATCTACCACGAGTCCAAGGGCATCATCCTGGTGGCCGCCCATCTGGGCAACAACGAGGCGGCGGCCGCGGGCTTTGCCAAGCAGGGCCTGGCCATCAACGTGGTTGGCGACGACAGCTCCTATCCCGAGCTTTACGATCTCTTCGCCCGCCAGCGCGAGAGCTGGGGCGTCAAGATGATCGCCTGGCGGAACCTGCGCGGCGTCTTCGGTGCCCTGCGACGCAACGAAGGCCTGGTCCTGCTGGTGGACTGGGGTTATCGGGAGGACGGCATTCCAGTGAAGATGTTCGGGGCCTGGACCACGCTACCGGCCGGGCCGGCAATCCTCGCGGCCAAACACGGGTCGTCGATCGTGCCGTTCTCGATCAATCGGCTGCCCGACGGGACATTCCGCGCCGCGGCCGGCGATCCCATCCTGGTCCCGTCCGACTCGCCGTCCGACCTGGCCATCGCCACTCAGAAGGTCGCGACCGCCCTGGAGGGCCACATCTCGCCCGCCCCTCAGCAGTGGTACATCTTCAAGCCGATCTGGCCGGCCACGGCCGAAGAAGCGGCCCGGCTCGAAGCCCGCAACCGGGCGGCCATGGCGAACGACGCCAAGGGCGCGGCCCCGAACGGCGGCTCGAACTCGAACGGCGGCGAGAAGCCGCAGCACCCGTAGCCATGACCGTTTCCGCGCCCCACGCCGCAGCGAAGCCGCCCGAACCCCGGCGCGGACTCGGGCGGCGGTTCACGGACAACGCGACCGCGCTCCTGGTCATCGGCGGGCTGAAACTGATGCTGCACATGCCGGATCGTCCGGTATGGGCGTTGGCGGACCTCGCCGGTAGCGTGGCGTACCGCCTCTCCGCGACCCGCAGGGATCGAGCCCGGCGCAACCTGCGCCGCATCGTGGAGTGGATGGCCGCCAACGGCCGGGGCGACGCCTCGCACCAGGCCGCGGCAAGCGATCCCAAGACTCTCGAGGCCCTGGTGCGCGAGGCTTTCCGGCACCACGCCCACTACAACGTCGAGCTGGCCCGTGCGCCCCGCTTCACCGAGAAGTGGGTGCGGGAACGACTCGAGGTCGAGAATCCCGCCGAAGTGGACGCCTGGCTGGTGAAGGGCAAGGCTCTGATCCTGATCGGGATGCATTTCGGGGCCATCGAAGTGCCCGGCATCTACGCCCTGCATCACCTCGGCCGGATCGTCAGCCCCATGGAGACCGTCTCCAACGCTCGCGTCCAGCGCTACATCTTCTCCACCCGGGACACGATCGGCATCCGGATCGTGACACTCGCCGATGCAGGCCAGCTCCTTGCCGCGCTGCGCAACAATGAGGCGGTGGGGCTCGTGGCCGACCGCAACCTCAGCGGCGGCGGAATCGAGGTCGAGTTGTTCGGAGCCACGATGAAGATACCCGCAGGTCCCGTGCTTCTGGCCGCCGAGACCGGAGCGCCGGCATACATGTCGGCCGTGCGTCGGATCGGTCACGGCCGCTATCGTGGCAGGGTGCGGTCGCTTCCGACGCCGGAAGGGGCAAGCCGGCGGGAGCGAAGCCGGGCCATGGCCCGCGACGAAGCCGCGCTCTTCGAAGAGTTCATCATCGACGCGCCCGAGCAGTGGCTCGCCGTATTCCACCCAATCTGGCCCGACCTGGAGCAGCCGAATGCATGAAGACGGAGACCGTGCGTGACCGCCGGCGAGACGCCTCGGGTCGGCAGGGCCGACATGCACATCCATTCGATCGCGTCGGACGGAACCGCATCGGCCGCCGAAATCCTCGACTACGTCGAGAACCACACCGACCTGGACGTGATCGCCATCGCCGATCACGAGCGCATCGAGGCCGCGCTGGAATGCCGGCGCCTGGCCCGTGAGCGCGGCAGTCGCGTCGATGTGGTCGTAGCCGAGGAGGTCACGACCCGCAGCGGGCATCTCCTGGGTGTCTTCCTGGAGGCCCGGCTCAAGCGGGGCGAGCGTCTGGAGACGACGGTCGCCGAAATCCACGAGCAGGGCGGCCTGGCGATCGTGCCGCACCCGTTCTCGGCCTTCACCAAGGGCATGCGCAAGCACGCCATCATGCGGGTCCACCTCTCGAACGACCCGCTCGTCTACTGGGACGCCCTCGAGGGCTACAACCCATCGACGGCCGGCCGGTACGGCCGCGCGGCGACGATCCGGCTCGCCGAACAGCTCGGCCTCGCGGTCGTCGGCAACAGCGACGGCCACACGCTCGACACCATCGGGGACGGCCGGACCCACTTCCCCGGATCCACGGCCGAGGACTACCGCCGGGCCATCCGTGATCTGACCACGACCGGCACCTGCACCAACTGGGGCTTCTCGCGTGAGATCCTCATCTATACCCGCCAGGTTCGCAAGCAGGCTCGAGACGTATCGCGTTGGGGCCGCCGCACAGTCCTGCGGCACGACGTGCCCCGGGATCTCGGCGTTCCGTCCGATCAGCTGACGCTGCACGAGGAGCAAGAGGCGGAATACCAGGCCGCGAAGGCGCGGCGCCGTGGAACCGAGGAACGGTCGGCGTGAAGATCGGGCTCGTCACTCCGTACGTGTATCCGCTTCCGGGCGGTGTGAACGAGCATGTCCGTTTCCTGTACGAGAACCTCCGCCTGCGCGGCCACGACGTCCGCATCATCACCAGCAGCCACGGCCTGCAGCGCTCGTCCGAGGGCGACATCATCCGCATCGGCAAGGGCTTCAGCGTGCCGAGCAACGGCTCGATGGGGACGATCACTCTCTCGCCGCGCTACGTGTCGCAGGTCCAGAAGGTCCTGGACCGGGAACGCTTCGACCTACTCCATTTCCACGAGCCCTTCGTGCCGTTCCTGTCACTTGTGGTGCTGCGCCAGTCGACGAGCGTCAACATCGCCACGTTCCACGCCTACGCCGGTTTCTCGCCGGCGATGGAGCTCGGCAGCAAGACCCTCCAGGGCTACGCCAGCCGGCTGCACGGCCGAATCGCCGTCAGCGCCGCCGCACGCCACTTCGTGGACCGCTTCTTCCCCGGCGACTACAAGGTGATCTCCAACGGCGTCAACATCGGCCGCTTCCAGCGCGCCGTGCCGATCGCTCGCTGGCAGGACGGCACTCCCAACATCCTCTTCGTCGGCCGCCTGGAAGACCGCAAGGGGCTGCCTCATCTGCTCAAAGCCTTCCGGCTCGTCCGCAAGAACGGCATCGAGTGCCGGCTGCTCATCGTCGGGGCCGGCCCGCAGGAGCGCGAAGACCGCCGCTACGTCATGACCCGCGGACTCACGAACGTCGAATTCCTGGGTCGCGTCAGCGACGCCGAGAAGGCCCAGCTCTACAGAACGGCCGACGTGTTCGTCTCGCCGGCCACCGGACGCGAGTCGTTCGGCATCGTGTTGCTCGAAGCCATGGCCGCCGGGACGCCGATCGTCTGCAGCGACATCCACGGTTTCAAGGGCGTGGTGCAGCGCGGTCGGCAAGCCATTCTGGTGCCACCGCACGACGCCAAGAGCCTGGCCGCGGCCATCGAGGAACTGCTCGCCGATCCGGCGCTGCGGGCCCGGATGGGAGCCGCGGGACTGGAGCGAGCGCAGCAGTTCGGCTGGGAGCACGTCACCGCCAAGGTTGACGATTACTACGGCTTCGTGATCCGCCGGCTGGCCGCCCAGGGACAACTGCCGCCCGGATTCAACGCCGAGGTTCCACCCGCGCCCCACGCGCCGGCGTCTTAGGTCCGGCTCAGTTCTCCGGCTTCTCCTTGCGTGACCCGTCGCCGATCGCATCCGCCGAGGACTCGTCCTGGGCGGGCACCGGGCTCGAGGCCGTTACGTCCGACTCGGACGTCTCGCTGCCGCCGGCTCCCAGCGAACGGGCTCGCCGGTAGCCGACGACGACGCGCCGCTCCCAGGCCGCCCAGCCGGCGACCCCGGCCACGAAGAGCGCCACGGAGGCGAGCAGTATCGACCACGGCTGGACCAGGGCGACATGAGCCGCTTCCTGCAGGTTGACCGAGAACTCGAACCCGTAGAACCAGGTCGGCAGCAGGCCCTGGTAGACGTTGATGATGGCGTTCGGGAGCGGGAAGGCCGACCAGTCGGGATAGAAGGCGACGGCGATCGCGACGATGAAGGCACAGGCGCCGAGCACGAACCGGCGGGGGTTGCGCGCCGTCAGGGCAACGAACGCCAGGATTGCCAGCACCGGCAGCATCACCACGACCAGCGCGTCGGACGGCAGGGCGGCCTCGAAAATCGGGGCGCGCGAGCCGTTCAGTCCGAGCCACCACAGCGCGACCCCCGCCACTCCGACGGGTACGAGCAACTGGAAGATCCAGTAGCGGTCCTCCTTGCCCGCGCTCTGGCGCCTCTCCAGTCGAACCAGGATCAGCGCGAGAGCGGCAAGAGCGATGACGAGGACGATGGCTATCAGCAGTATCCGCGTCTCGATGACCACGTCGCCCGTGGTCGACCCGCAGATCGTGCCTTTGAAGCCGTTGTTCGACGACTCGACGCGGGCCAGCTCGCACAGGGGACCCTTGAGAAGCCAGGCCGCGGCCGGGAATATCAGCGCGGCGGCGCCGCCGACGCGAGCCAGCAGCCAGGTGCGCCTCGACGGCCCGTGCCAGAGCTCCGCCATGAAGTAGGCCAGCCCCGCAAAGAAGAACGGCAAGGCCGTGTAGAAGTGGTACTCAAACGCGGCACGGTCGATTCTCGACCACGAGAGCCATTGCCAGAAGAAGGCCATGACGATGAGCGTCAGGCCGAGGCTGCGGCGTTTGAACGCCTGCCAGCAGGCGAAGACCATGGCGGAGATCGCAAGCCACCACAGGGCCGGGTTGCCGCCGTCGTAGATCATCGTGCCGGCGTCGCCCGCGTACGTCGCGTTCTCGAACCAGACGGGCTTGAGGTCCATCGGCCAGGCCCACCACGGCGACGAGGCCGGGTGCGGCTGGCGCAGATCGTTGTGGTAGTTGTACATGGAGATGGTCAGCTCGACGAGGGGCTGCCCGGTATGCCCGGCCGGCCAGGCATTGACGCACTGGCCCGAAGTCGCGTCGGTGTGCCAGCAGGCGATCGCGGGGAGCGCTCCGGTGGCATCGGTCTGCGGCTGCCACGGCATCGCCCACGGAATGTACATGACGACGTAGACGACGATCGGCAGCACCAGGAGACAGGCCGCCATCCAGAGGGCCGGCAGGCCGCGACCCGATCCCAGGCGCAGCCAGCCCGTAGGGGCGGGCGCAGGCGGGCCGGCGTACACGGCAGGGTCGTCGGGGCGTGGCGGCGACGCGAGCGGCCCGAAGCCGAGCCGGCCGGCGAACCAGAACGCCCCTGCGATGGCGGGTCCGGCGGCAATGCCGGCCAGACCGACCTTCTGAAGCGTCGGGGCGAAACCATTCAGCAGGTCGTACAGGAAGTAGCTCGGGGACATCACGTGAGCGGCCAGGAACCAGACCACCAGCCCGAACACGCCCAGCACCATCGGCGCCAGTACCGCAAACCAGAACTCCTCGCGAGTCCAGGCGATCGGGTGGTAGGCGTTGGCGGCCGCGGCGATCGCCGTCGCCAGCAGCATGATCAGGAAGTAGGTGTAGTTGGGCGCGCCGTTCTGCAAGGTTTCGGGCGACATCGTAAGCGCCGCGGCGAAGACTCCCGCGGCGATGACGAGGGTAACCGCCGTCATGAAGACCTTGTCAGGGGTGGTGCGCAGCGTTGCGGCGCGCATCAGGCCGCCGATGAAGATGGCCAGTCCCAGGAGGATGAGCAGCAATACGCCCGTCGGATTGCCGGTGTTGGGCTGGGTTGTCATCTCGGCGATGGCACTCCAGCCGAGAACGCCGGTCCCAAGGGCGAGGCCGAGGATCGTAAGGAGCCGTCCCAGGGCGGAGCGGATCAGGATGAGCATGGCGATGCTGGCGATGGCGTACAGCGCCACCCACTTGGAGGCCAGAGCAAGGCCCAGCGTGAGTCCGAGCAGCGGCATGCCGAGCCAGAAGACGAACCGCCGTTTCCAGACGTTCAGCCACAGGATGGCGAAGATCAGGTAGCCCAATAACAGGAAGCCGCCGACGTACGCGTCGTTCATGGCGATGCGCGATTGGACGAACAGCATCCCGTCCGTCATCGAGAAGAGGGCGACCAGCAGGGCGATCGATCGGCGCTTGAAGAGAAGCCTGACCAGCAGATACAGGCAAACCGCCATCAGCACGCCGAACAGCACGCCGACGATCCGCCACGAGAACGCGAACTGTCCGACGTCGACCGCTGCGGTCGACCCGTTCGCCGAGAAGGCCAGGATCTGCTCGTGGTTGCCGTCGGCAAGAAGCGGGCTGGAGTCGAGGCCGATCGCCGCCGGCCGGAACGGCAACTGCGCGTCGTCGAAGACGGCGTCACCGTTGGTCTCGATCGCGTAAATGGTCCAGCCCTTGCCGTCGGGGGTGCGACCCAGGGCGTGGCCGACCCGCGTCGCCCGATCCACGAAGACCGTCGTCACCGCCCCGGGCATCTGGATGGGCCCCTGGCTGGAGATTTTGACCGACCACGGGGTGGTCGTCTGGTCGATGTCGATACGGACGAGCTGCTTGCCGGCGGCTACGAACGAGCTCTGACCACCCTTTTCGGGCGGGGCCATGATGCCGGTGCCGTCCAGGCCCGACCAGTCGATCCCGATCGATGTCGCGGGCTCGGTCGTCGCGACCGTCGTACCCATGGTCAGCGTGCGGGCATCCATCACTCCCACGCCCTGCCCATACGCCACCAGCACCTGCGGATCGGAGTTCTGGACGCTGATGTCGGGCAGCGATCCCGCGGTGACGAGGCCCTGGACGGCCGATAGCTGGTCGGGTGACAGAGTCCCGAGATCCAGCGCCTGGGGCACGCCCGGCGTCGAGGCGGCGTCGAGGGCGACCTGGACGGAGTCGGGGTCCATTGCCAGTGCCGAAGCCAGCGCGTCGGCCTCGGATGACACCGGCTCGACCGTGTCGCTCGGCGTGTCCGTCGCCGCCGAATCGGTCGGTGCCTCGGTGGGAGTGGCCGTGTCTACCGGCAGAGTCGAGCCCGAGCCCGCGGGAGTCCTCATCAGCCCCGACGAACCTGTGCCGAAGTCGTGGAAGTCGGCGATGCCGGCGAGCGAGCTACGGGCCACGATCGTGGGGCTCGCGCTCAGGTCGATCGAAACGATCTTGCCGTTGGCGTCGGCCGCCAGGACAAACGGGTCGGTGCCGGCGAAGACGTGGCTGATAACGAGCCCGGTGTCGACCCCCAGATCCGTGGCAGGTGTGGCCTTCCCGGAGATGCCGTTCTGCAGATCGTCGAGAGGCGCCGTGTCGATCTTGTAGATGTGCCCGCCCGACGTTCCGACGTAGACGAACTCGCCGGTGCCGTCGATAGACAGGGCCTGGGCTCCGGCGATTGCGTAGGTCTTGACCAGAGCCGATGTTTCGAGGTTGTAGACCCGGACATCGGCGCCGGTCGCCACGAAGACGCGGTCGCCGTACGTTTGATCGAGATTCGCCGTCGCGGCCGGATTCGGCGAAGTGTCCAGCGGTGACGCCGGACTGCGAGGCTGGACGAGCGCGTCCTTTACGGTGACCCCTATGTCGCCGCTCGAGACGACCTTGTCATCGGAGAAGAGCGTGATGCCGCCCGCGATGGCGTACTTGGCCAGGTGCGGGTGTGTCCACTCGTATATGTTGAGGGGATCGCCGTATCGCCACTCCTGCAGGAACTCGGTGGCGGTCCGGGCGTGATAGACCTCGTCGAAATGCATCTGCAGCGGCTCGTCGAGGCGGTAGACACGCATCGTCAGGAGCGTCGCCACCATCGCGACCACGACCCAGATGTCGAGCTTGTTCAGACGTCCTCGCGGCTCGGAGTCGAGCGCCGGCGACCTGTCCGGATATGTCGACGGACGGGCGAGGCGGTGCCACAGGTTCATCAGCCAGTCGGGTACGTACTGCGGTCGCTCCGGATCGTACTCATAGTCGTAGTCATCCAGCCACTCTTCCTCGTCCTCTGCGGCGAGCGGCGCGGCAGCGGCGACGTCCGGGGGCGCCGACGAATAGCCCCCGGCGGCGGCGAGCGGCGCGGCGGCGGCGAGCGGCGCGGCGGCGGCGAGCGGCGCGGCGGCCGGCAGCGCATCGGTCAGACGCGGCGCGCCGTACGAACGATCGGCGCTGACCCGTGACCACCAGCCCAGCGGATTCGGTGCGAGTCCGGCGCCGGCGACTTCCCGGCCCAGGGCCGCGACCGCTCGCGGCCGGAGTTGCAGCAGGGCCCAGACCATCGCCAGCCCGGTGGTGACGCCGCAGACGGCGATCGGCCAGATCATCCCGCCGGACCAGGTGGCCGTCAGGACGCCGTTGCCGAGGTTGTTCAGGAAGGTGGCAAGCGATCCGTCGCCGGACGGGATGCCGTTGTACTGCACGAGGACGCCCACGAGGTTGACGGTGTTGACGATGGACAGGGCGACATAGACCACGGTCCAGCGCCAGGAGACCGCCAGCAGCACGGCGCCCAGGATGAAGAACGGGAAGAGGTAGCGTTCGTGGGCGCGGGTAGGCTCGACGAAGAAGGCAATCGACAGCACGGTCAGAGCCACCAAAAGCGATTGCATGTCGTCCCGCCAGGCCGCCCAGATGCCGACTCCCACCAGGGTCGCCAGCAAGAGACCGTCGCCCAGAAGAGCGGCATAGAAGATGCCGCTCATTGCGGCGATCACCACGGCGGCAATGACCACCGCCACGACGACTGCGGCTCCCCAGAGTCCGGCGGCTTCGGCCAGCACGGCGCGAAGCGTGCGCGCCACGACACTGCCGGCGGCGCTCGCGGCGGCGCTCGGGGCCGAGACCGCCTCCTCGGCGGGCGCCTCCAGCCTGCGGGCGTGGCGCCGGCCTGCGATCGCGGCGACGACCAGAAGCGCCGCCACGGCCAGAGCCACCACGACGACCGTCGTTGGGAAGGGCCCGATGACGTATCCGGGCCCGCTTGCTCCGGTTGAGGCAACGTTCCAGGGCACGTCGGAAAGCCACAGCCTGGTCGTGTCCATCGCGTTGCCGTGGTCGGCCAGCAGCGCCCAGGGGTTGTAGGCGTTGAGAGTCAGGTATGGGTACTCGCCGAAGGTGCTGGCCAGGTGGGTGACGATCGAGTCGAAGACCATGCCGGCAAAGACGGCGGCCGTGCCCAGGCCGAGCACAACAGCCGCCTGGGTTCGCCTGGCCGAATCGACCACGGGCAAGAACCGGCGCCCGAGGCAGAAGACACAGACCCCTGCGACCAGGCCGGCGGCGACCGTTGCCAGCCCGGGGGCCGACGTCAGCCTATGGGCGAGGCCGGGAAAGTCGAGCCCGGTGAAGGGCAGGCAGATAAGCGCGGCCATCCCCAGCCCGGCACCCAGCGATGTGAGGACTCGCTCCGGGTCGCGTTTGCCGGAGGAGGGCGCAAGCGAGCGCCGCAACACGACGAAGCCCACGAGGAAGCCCAGGATCCCGAGCTGCATCTTGGTCAGCGCGGCCAGAACGGCAAATGCCGAGGCTGATTCGCGGCGGTCCTTCTGGAGCTCCATCAAGCCCAGAAGCAGGAAGATCGACCCGACCGAATCGGCCTGGCCCCAGATCGCGCTGTTGAACCACGTCACCGGGTTCATCATCACGACCAGCGCGGCGACGAAGGCGCGACGGCTGCCGCCACCGAGATCCAGCACCATCCGCCAGACGATGACCGCCAGCGCCATGTCGGCCAGGATCGGGATGAGCTTTACGCCGTCCCCGATGTTGCCGCCGTCGAGAACGCCGACCAGGCCGAGCAGCAGCAGATATACGGGCGGGTAGTCGATGAAGGACTGCCGGGCGTAGAACCCGACGGGGCCGTGCACGGCAATGTCATTGCCCCAGTATTGGAAGGCGCCCAGATCCGTGGGGAAGCCGGACCCCGGCAACAGAACCTGTGCGATGATGAAGCGGAGGGCCAGCCCGACGGCGAGGAGGATAACGATGGCGAAGACCGTGAAGGCACCGCCCGTATCCGCCGACACGCGCCCCTGTGGGCTCTCCCCCTGCAAGCTCGGGCCTGTCAACAGATACGGCCTCCTGGACGAGCGCTGAGGTGGAGCGGAGTATAACCCAGGCCGCCGCCCGGGACGACGCGGCCGGCCTGCCGGCACAGGATGGAATGGCTGCGGCGGATTCCGGAACGGACCATGAAGTGGGCGAGGCCCCACAAATCGCCTCCTGGGCCACTCGGTTGGGCCGCCATAGAACCCTGTGGGGCTTCGGTCTGATCCTGCTCTGCCTGTTTGTATATGGCGCCAGCCAGCCGAACCGCAACAACACATACCTGCACTTCGTGTTGCAGGCGCAGGCATGGATCGACGGCAACACTTCGATCAATACTCCCGGCTACCAGGACGTCATGCCGCTGGGAACTTACCCCGATGGCTCGAGCTGCGTAGCGACCGCGGACAATCCCGATTGCGCGGCAAACGGGCGGGGCATCATCCCGTTCCCGCCGCTGCCGGCCCTGGTGCTTCTGCCCTTCGTCGCGCTGTGGGGCCTGGCCACCAACGAGCAGCTTCTGGCCGTGATCTTCGCCGCGATCGACGTCGGGATCGCCTACTGGATGCTCGGCTACCTGCCCGTGCGCCATCGGATCCGTGTTCTCACGTCGGTTTTCCTGGGGCTCGGCACCGTCCTCTGGTACGCCGCCGCGATCGGATCGACGTGGTTCTGGGCCCATATCGTGGCCGTGGGCTGCCTGCTGCTCTCGATCGGTCTGGCGCTGTCTGCGGACCGGGCCGCCACCGAACCGGAGCCACTCTCGGGTCTTGTGGAGGCCGTTCGGGGCCTCTTCCGCTGGCCGGGCGGCCGGTGGTCGCTGATCCCGCTGGCGGCACTCGGGACCTTGACCGCGGCGCTGTTTGCGTTGGCCGGCCGCGGGTCGTCGGCCTCCGCACTTGCCGGATGCGGAATTGTCATGAGCTTGGTCGCGGCTGCGCTGGCCGTGGTCGTCGCCGGACGAAGGGGAGTTCTTGCGGTCTTCTTGATCGCCCTGGCAATCGTGGGCGGCATTCCGGCCCTCGTCCTCGCGGGAGCACAGTCCCGCGCCGCGATCGTGGCTGTTGAAGCCGTCCTGGCCGCGGTCCTGGTAGCCCTGTGGTGGCTGGTGAGGCGCCGCGGCACGGAACTGGAGCGACGCCTTTCGGAGCTTCTCGCCGCCCTCTCGAGCCCGGAATCACGGCAGGTCGCGGCGGGAATTCTGTTCGGGCTGGCGGTGACCGCGCGACTCACGATCCTGTTCGGCTTCCCGTTCCTGCTTCTGGTGGGCGGGGGCGGCAACTGGCTCAAGCGCGGCATGCTCGCCGGCGCCGGCGCCGCGGTCGTGCTTGCGGCTCTGTTGATCTACACCTATGCGGCCACGGGCCAGCTCTTCAACCCCGCCTACCAGTATCAATACGGAGTCGAAAGCGGCTACGGGGTCTTCAACTACAACCCGGCCTGGTCCATCACGGACATCCGGTACATCCCGCAGAACCTGATGATCATGCTCGCCCAGACGCCCAGGTGGCTGCCGAGCATGTCCGGTGTCTACCCCAACAACGTAGCCGGGACCGCGCTCTGCACGGCGGGCCAGGCCCGTAGCCTCTTCGACGTCGCCTGCCCGCTGATGGAGCCGGATGCGATCGGAACCAGCATCCTTCTTGCCAGCCCGGCCTTCCTGCTGGCTCCGCTCGCCTGGCGGCCCATCCGGCGGCTGCGGATCGACCGGACGACGGCCGGCGCTACCGTCGCCGTCCTGGCCATTGCGACCGTGAACCTGATGCATTTCAGCCAGGGCTGGGTTCAGTTCGGTTACCGTTTCAGCAACGACTTCGTTCCGTTCGCGCTGATCCTGGTGGCCCTGGGTGCGAGCCGGTTGGGTCGGCTGTGGCCGGTGGTTCTGCTGGTCGGACTCTCGATCCTGGCGAACGCCTGGGGAACCTATTGGGGTGTAGCTCTTGGCTGGTGAAGTAACGCCCAACACCAAAGACTCGATGGCGGCCGATGCCTCCTCGAACCGCGCGGTCGGCCTGCGGAGGCGTTTGACGGCCGTCGTGTCGAATCGCGGCCTCGGGAGCGCCGCGCTGGCGCCGCTCATCGGCGCCGCCGTCACGCTCTGGCTCGTGATCCCGACCCTGGCCCCGGGCGTCATTTCGATGGCCTCCGGCGACTCCGCCGAGTTCCAGACCGTCTCGTGGGTACTCGGGACCGCCCACCCCACCGGCTATCCCTCGTACGTGATCCTGGGGTTCATCGCTACTCACCTGCTGCCGTTCGGCGACCCGGCCTTCCGGATGAACCTGCTTCAGGCGTTCCTGGCGGCAGGGGCCGTCGCCGGCGCGATTGCGGTGGTCCAGCTCCTGACCGACATGCGCTGGGTGGCCCTCGCAACGGGCCTGCTACTGCTGACTATGCCGGCTTTCTCGCAGGCCACCGTGTTGTTCCCGCCCTTCACACAGATCCGGACGAGCCCCGTCTTCTGGCGCCTTTCCACCTACGCCGACCCGCATATGTTCCACCTGGCATTGGTGGCGCTGATCTTCCTGTTCCTGCTCATCTGGGAGCGGCGCCGGACCAGCCGCGACCCGCGGACCACCGCCCACGCCGACCGCTGGCTGCTGGCTGCGGCCGGGGTCTACGGCGTAGCCCTGGCCAACCACTCCCTGACGTTGATGCTTGCGCCCGGGATCGCGCTCTTCGTGATCGCCGTGGCACCGAGGATCGTCTTCCAGTGGCGGCTCATCTTGACCGCTGCCGCGGTCCTGGCCGGGACGGCGGTCCTGTTCTGGCTCGAGCTTCCCATCCGAGCGGCCATGCACGCGCCGCTCGTCTACGCCCACCCGGATACGTGGAACGGGTTCATTTATGTGGTCACGGGCCAGCAGTTTGGTGGCATTCCGCCCACGATCGGCGACGATCTCGGTGACAAGTACGCCCAGGTCCTGGCCCTCCTGTCGAGCTGGCTCGGGCCGCTTGGCTACGTCGCGGTCGTGGGCATTGGCACCAGCATCGTCCGGCGGCCGCGGTATGTGCTGCTGAGCCTGCTGGCAGCGGCCATGACAGCCGGCTTCGCCGCCGCGTATGTCAACTCGGACCTGGAGCGCTACTTCCTGGTGCCGGTCTTCGTGGCCTTCACCTACGTCGGCCTCGGGCTCGCCGACATACTGTCGATCGGCGCCTCGCTCCTCCCCGACGCCCGAGACTGGCTGATGCGAACCGGTTCGCCTGCCGGCTACGACGACGCCGTGGCCCAGGCCGGGTCGGACGAGGCCGAAGCGGACCCGGCGCCGGCCGATCCGCGCCTCCGTCCCGGGCCGGCGCTGCTGGCCCTCGAGGTCGGCCTCGCGATCGTCTTGATCGTCGCCGGCTCGACCGTCGTTGCCGCCCGCCAGAGCGTGCCCGACTCGACCAGACCCGGCGCCGTGAGCCAGGCGACCCAGACCGGCCGCGAAGCCTGGATGCAGGCGGTGCTGGCGCCGGCGGACCAGGGCGGACTCCCGCTCCACTCGGTGATCGTCAGCAACTGGTACGACTCCACCACGCTCTGGTACGGCCAGAAGGTCGAGGGTCTGCGTCCGGACATCTACATCGTCGACGACACGATGCGTGTCCCCGCCGGCGAGAACCTCGGTCAAGTCTGGGACGTGATCGACACCTACCTCGGCCGGCAACCCGTCTTCCTGCTCCGGTTCGCGTGGAATTGCGACGGCTTCACCAACCTCGCCAAGTACTACGACATCCAGGAGTTCCCGCTGCCGAACAACAACACGATCAAGCAAGTCACCGGCAAGATCGGCCCCGTCTCATGTTCTTGATCGTGCCGATTTCGGTGCGGATCGAGATACTGTCGTCGCGCAAGAGCGCCGGCCTACGAGTGAGCAAGCACCGACGGTGAAAGGAACCCAGTGAGCGCGAGCAAGGATCCAGTTCCGGTGAGTTCCTCCGGCGTGACGGTTGCGGCCGGCACGGCTGCATCGACGCACCCGAAGGTGCCCGAGCTCTCATTCTTCTTCCCCGCCCACAACGAAGAGGCAAATCTCCAGTCTGTGGTCGAAGAGGCGCTCGCGGCGTTGCCGCTATTGGCCGAGAAGTTCGAGATCATCGCCGTCGACGACGGCTCGCGCGACCGCACGCCCGCCATCGCCGACGAACTTGCGGCGAAGTACCCCGGCGCCTTCCGTGTTGTCCACCACCCGACGAATCTGGGCTATGGCGCGGCGCTGAGGTCGGGTTTCCGGGCCTCCCGATTCGATCTCGTGGCGTTCATCGATGGCGACCGCCAGTTCAAGGTGGCGGACGTGGGGCGGCTGACCGAACGCATCGTCGCCTCGGACTCGCCCGATGTCGTGCTCGGCTTCAGGCTCAAGCGGGCCGACCCACTGATTCGGCGCTGGTATGCACGCATCTACCGCCTGTCGAACCGGATCTTCTTCGGCGTTCGCGTCCGCGACATCGATTGCGCNNTTCTTTACGGCCGAGCTGCTGATCAAGCTCCGCTATGAAGGCTCCAAGCTGGCCGAGGTCGGCGTGCCGCACTACGCCCGGATCGCCGGCTCACCCACCGGGGCCAAGCCCTCGGTCGTCTTCCGCGCCGTCCGCGACTTCTGGTCGCTGCGCCTGCGGCTCTGGTTCCGGCGCAAGGGCGCCATGCAGCGCGGCGAGGCGATGCTCGGCTAGGGCCGTCACCGGTTCGAGCCAGCCCCGGTAATGGGCCGGCCGATGTCAGCCGGCAAGGGCCGGCCGCTCTAGCTGAAGTCGGTGCCCGGTCCCTCGCGGTGTTCCTCGTCGGGATCCACGTCGAGTGAGTTGACGAACTCGCGAAAGACCTCGAGCTTCTCGTCGACTTGCGTCTCGGGCTCCACGCCGGCCCGATCGAGGACCTCGATTGAGGCGAAGATCCGGACGCCGGCCCTGACGGCGACCGCCAGCGCGTCCGACGGCCGGGAGTCCACGGCGTACGTCTTGCCGTCGAACTCCAATTCGAGCGTGGCGTGGAACGTCTCCTCCGCCAGGCTCGAGACGATCACCCGCCGCACCGTCACCCCCAGCTGTTCGAGCGTGGCGACGAACAGGTCGTGCGTGAGCGGGCGCTCGGGGGTCGCGCCCTGGAGCCGCGTGGCGATCGCGTTCGCCTCCCAGGGCCCGATCCAGATCGGGAGGTAGCGTTCGCGCTCGGTCTCCTTCAACAGGACCACATGCTGGCTCGACAGCATATGCACGCGAACACTCTCGACGACTACTTCGGCGAGCGACTCTGCCATTGGGGGATTATCCCACTCCGGGCATGGCGCGGAGCCGGCCGGTCCGACCTGTTGCCGGGACTACTTGGTGGAAGCCGAAGCCGACGGCAGGGAACTCCCGGAAGTCGAGGGGAACAGGCCGCTGCCGGATGCCGATGGCGCTTCACCGATGGTGGGTACAAGGGCGGCGCCCATCAGGTTGCCGCTCTCGGTCCAGTACAGGATCGGGTTCGTAGCGTCCACGCCACCGGTCACGAACATCCCTGTCACGTCGGTGAGCCAGGGCGTGGTATCGGGGACCATGTACTGGCCCACGATCGAACCGTCGACCTTCTTGAACGCGACGACGCGCCGATTCTGGTTGTCGAAGCCGTAGAAGACGCCCTGGTCCTGGGCGGTCGTATTCGCCGACAGACGCGTGTAGTACGGCGGCTCGGGTCGGATCAGCTTGCCGGGCGGCACGTCGACGGTCCAGCCGTGGACGGCCTGACCGAGCTGGTACTGGGTGATCTTGCCCTTGTCGACGAGGTAGACCTTGCCGTCTACGTACATGTCGGTGATGCTGGTGACGTCCTGCGCCACGCTCAAGTAATTGGCGCGGCCGGCGGCCGGATAACCGCTGCCGTCCGGGGCCGGCGGGTACTTGATGATCTGGCTCTCGCTCGGCAGCACGATGTAGAAGTTGTACTGGCCCAGCACGGAGTTGGTGATGAAGGTGCCGATCGCCTTGGCGCCCAGACCCCAGGTCTCGTTGTCGGGCATGTAGATCTTCTTGAGAACGCCCCGGCCGCTCGAGTTGCCCGTCGCCGGATGCCACGTCCAAAGTGAGTTGGATGAGTCCAGGATCAGGACGTCTCCCCCACCGGTCGTGATGAGCCGCAGATTCGTGACGACGCCCGTGACCCCGCCCGGTCCGGGCGCCTGCTGGCCGGCAGCCGCGACTGCGAGCCTGGCGCCGGTAGTGAGGTCCACCCGATAGACCTTGTTCGCGGTGGTGTCGAGGATGTAGGCCGCGCCGTCGGGGCCGAGCACCGTGTCCGCCAGGTTGTCCGTTCCGAACGAAAGCACGACCTGAGGCTGGACGATCGTGACGCCGTAGTACTTGTTGAGACCGCCGACAACCTGAGCTCGCGGCCCGGCCAGCATGGCATTTGTGTAGCCGTTGCTCTGGGCGATCTGGAGCTGATTGTAGGCATCCTCGAGGTAGCCGTCCGCTGTCGCGGGGTCGCTCGACATCAGGTTGCGTCCGTTGCCGTACACGAGGTTGATGTCGGCCTGGGCCTTGGCGAAGGCCTGCTGGCCCTTCTGCTGGCGGTCGACGTTGTCGCCGTGGCTGGCTCCATTGAGGAAGTAGGCCCCGGTGCCGACCAGGGTGATCACGGCCAGTAGACCGATGATCGCGAAAGCGGCTCTCTGCTGCCGCTCGCGGCGAACGGTCATAGGCGTGACGCGGCCGCGGGACAGGGGCCGTTGCGGCATGCGGTCGAACAGGCCGTAGATGCCGCGCCGCAGCCAGCCGTCGGCGGCGAGCTGGGCCTGCCGGGCGGTGGTCTGCATGACCGCGACTCCACCTACGACCGAGTCGGCTAGTGGGATCGGCGAGCGGTCCGGCGCCCCGGACATCGAGTCGCCCGGCCAGACCGGCTTGAGTGGGGCGGCCTTGTGCGTGGACGCCACTTCCGTGGCCTCGACGAACAGCAGTCCGTCGCCGCCGGTGCTGCCCAGGCTGCCCGACCCGAACAGGCGGTGGATCTGCTCGACCGCGGCCTGGGGGTGGAGCTGGAGCACCGCATCCTGGATCGGGCCGAGGCCCACGCGACGTGTCACGTTTGGCGACATGAGGATCAGGCAGTCCCCGGCGGTGATCTCGCCATGCCAGACCTCCGGCCCGTCGATCTCCTGGGACGGCATGCCGCTGTTGGGGCTGGCGTCGGGCAGCGTCAGCAGCCGGGCCTGGCGGACCAGATACGCCTCGGCCGGCCCGACGGTCGCGACGTACAGCTCGTTGCCTCGCACCACGGCGAGAGCAAGGCCTATCGGACCGGAATCGCCCGTGGCCACGGGCGGGCGGTCGGTCGAATGGAAAAGCACCCGGTTCGCGGCGTGGACCGACTTTCGGAGGCATACGGAGATGCCGGCCGACTGGTCGTAGTAGTAGTCATCGCGGATCCGCTCGGCCACGAGCTTGGTGGCATCGCGCAGTTTCCGTCCGCCCGACCCCGTGACGAGCAGGAAGAGGCTCCCCTTCGTGCGCGACGTCGAGCCGATGTTGGGCTCGACAACGATGACGGTGTCGGCCGAATCGGCTAGTCGTTGTGACTCGGCCAGGAAGCCGAGGTTCATGTGAAGACGGACTGCCATTGGCGGCTGCTAGCGGCGGGACTTGTGGAGCCCGTGTTATCCGGCCTCATCCCGGACGGCCGAACCGGCGTGTGCAGGTGGGGATTATACGTGCCTGGCGACAACACGGAGCTGACGGAGGGGGGTTCCAGTCCTGGTCCGCAGGGCGGCCAGAAGCTCGGGCGAGCGGAGCCGGATCTCCTGGGCCACGATCGGTTCGCTTGCGGCCACCGTCACCGTGCCGTGATCCAGGCCGATCATCTGGCAGGCTCCGGCGGCCGCCGGCACGGACTGGGCCACTATCTCCAGCCACGCAGCCGCCACCATGGCTTGCTCCAGCTGATCCTCCAACCCAAATTCTCGAGCGGCCTGCGGCAGCAGATCAGCCAGGCGCTCCATGCCGCGGCGTTTCTCCTCCGAGTTGCGCCGGCCGGCCCCGCCGGCCGGGTTCTGGCCGTCCGTGATCTTGTGCGGGCGTCTGGTCGGACCGGTCATGAGTCCGCCTCCACAACTTGTGAGCCGCCGGCTGCGGACGTGAGAACCCGCCACGGCCTCGCCCGGCGCCGCAGATCGGCGTCGATGTCGGCCGGGTCCGTGGTCGTGATGAGCGCCTGCGGCAACTCGGCCAAACGCCGCACGAGGTGTCCGCGACGGGCCGGATCGAGCTCGCTGAACACGTCGTCCAGGAGCAGCAGGGGCGGGCGTCCGTCCAGTTCCGTCAGCAGATCCAGTTCGGCGAGCTTGAGGGCCAGGATGGCCGTGCGCTGCTGACCGCGGGACGAGAAAGTGGCCAGATCGCGCCCGTCGAGGCTGAACACCAGATCGTCGCGGTGTGGCCCGATGAGCGTGGATCCGTTCCAGACCTCTTTCTCGGCGGTCTCCCGTAGCCGCCGAGCGAGCGCGTCCCGCGGCCGTTCCCCGCCCAATGGGGCGGCGTTCGAGGAATAGGCCACGGCCAGTCGGCCCTCGTCGGGTGCAATCTCGCGATGCGCCGTCGCCAGGGGCTCCGCCAGCAGCTCCAACAGGCGGAGCCGAGCGGCCACGACTGCGGCGCCGGCCGTGAGAAAGGGGTCGTCCCAGAGCCGGAGCTCGTCGCGATCGGCTTCGCCCTCCCGGATGGATCGCAACAGGCTGTTGCGCTGCTGGAGCGCTCGGCCGTAGGTGGCCATGTTCGAGCCGTAGCTCGGATCGTGGGGCGCCGTCAGCCCGTCGAGTTCGGTGCGTCGCAACGACGGCGGGCCGACGATCAGGAGCATCTCCTCCGGGGCGAACAGGACCGTGCGCAGGTGCTCCGCCAGGGCCGCCGGGCGCCTCGGCACTCCGTTGACCTGGATCTTCTTGCGACCGCCGGACTGGAGAGTCAACTCGAGCGTCGCCCCCGCGCTGCCGCCTGATCCCGGCTCACCTGTGCGCGCCATGGATCCCTCCAGCCGCAGGAAGTCGGTGCCCCAGCGAATCAGCTCGGCATCGGCCGTGGTTCGGTGCGACCGTCCCACGGCGAGCAGAACCACGGCCTCGAGTAGGGTCGTTTTGCCGGCGGCGTTCGGTCCCCAGATGAGTTGCGGGCCCGGCCCGAACTCGATGTCGAGCGCGGCGTAGCCGCGGAGATTCCGGATCGTCAGCGAGCCGAAGATGGCCGCCGGTCTCGGATGAGGGGCGGCCGCGTCGGAAATGTGGGGCTCCTAGTGGGTCGCGCCGACCTATGACGTCGTCTTGACCGGCATGACGACATGAACGTACTGCCCGTCGCCGACCGGCTTGAGCACGCCCGGAGAAAGTGGGCCGTTGAGCTCGACCGAGAACTGGTCGGCATCGACGTTGGTCAGGACGTCGATGAGGTAGCGGGCGTTGAAGGCAATCGTCGTGCCGTCACCCTCGACCACAGCCTCGACGTCACTCTTGTTGTCACCCACATCGGCGGCGGCGCTGACCGTGAGTCCGATCTCGGCTTCCTTGCCCACATGGAGCTTCACGATGTTGGCCGAGGAGCTGGCAATGAGGCTCGCCAACCGGACCGCGGCGAGCAGCTGGTCGCGATCGACAGTAGCCTTAGTCGTGAAGCCTTTGGGCATCACCTGCTGGTAGTTGGGGAACTGGCCGTCGATCAGGCGGCTGACCAGATCGAAGCCCTCGATATGGAACAGGATCTGGTTTCGGTTGGGCGAAAGGATGATGTCGACCGGATCCGAGGTGTCCGACAGGACGCGCGACAACTCGTGCAGCGACCGTGCCGGAACAACGACGCTCGTCTCCTCCACCGGATCGAGCACGGTCAGGGTCTTGACCGCGATGCGGTAGTTATCGGCCGCGGCCAGGGTCAGCTTGTCGCCCTCGAACTTGGCCAGCACGCCGGTCAGGATCGGCCGGGCTTCGTCCGTGGCGGCGGCGAATGTCACCTCACCGAGAGCCCTGCGGAGCAAGTTCTGCGGAATCCGCGTCGTCGGCCGCTCACCGCCCGCTGGGATCGCGGGGAACTCCTCGGCGTCGATGCCTTTGACGCGAGTCTCGAACCGCCCGGCCTGGATGTGCAGCGTCTCCTGAGCCTGGAGCTCGAGGTCGACCCGCTCGTTGACCGGCAAGCCCGCCACGATGTCGGTAAGTAGTCTGGCTGGCACGGTTATGGCCCCGCCGGTGTCGATCTTGCCGGGCACCCAGTACGTCATGCCGATCTCGAGGTTGGTGGCGGTCAGCTTCAGGCCACCATCCTCGGTCCGGAGCAGCACGTTATTCAAGACTGGCAGCGTGCTCCGCGCCGAGACGGCCCTGGTGACAACCTGGAGACCGCGGGCGAGGTTCTCCTGCATGACCGAGAGTTTCACGTTGCGTTCACTCCCCTGAGGCCGGCGTAATGGTGGGCAGCAAGTAAGTAGCTCCGTTGACGGAACGCGATGCTACTCCAGGTGGATTGTCTATCTATCTTCTCTTTCCGTCATCATCGTAATCATGGTGTGGAGACTGTGGGCGCTCTGCTTGGCCACGCACGAAGTCGACGTGGACTAACCGGTCCTGCGCGTGGATGAACTGGGCCAAATTGGGTACACCTGAACCAACTCGTGGTGGATGAATCGGCCCCATGAGGTTAAGGGGTCCATTGGGTGCCCTGATCGTGCACTGAAACGGCGGCCTGGAGCCCCAGTTTCTCCACAGCAGCTGGGTGTTTTCCACAGAATCCGGCCCTTTGTCCACGCTCCCGACCGGAATCGCGACGCGCCGACTCTACGGCCGCCGACCCATCGCCCGCCCGGCCAACCTCCAACCCAGAGCCAGAGTGCCTCTGTTCGTGATCGCGAGCAAGAACAGGCAGGTCGCGGCAAAGACCGCTGAGGAAACCACCGCCAGGAGGCAGGAGGTGATCGCCGACCCGGTGTGGGGCATCGAAACACCGAGCACGTAGGCGCCGGCGTAGAGAGTCACCACGGCGCAGCCGGCGGCCGTCAAGGCCGAGCCGAACATCAGCGTCAGCCGGCCCCACGACAGCCCGGCGACGTCCCGGGCAAGCCAGATCGAGGCCCACAGCCCGAGGGCCGATCCCGCCAGGAAACCGAAGGCGCAGCCCGGCAGACCCCAACCCAGCAGCCCGAACTCAAACCCGGCCAGGGCGAGCGCGGTCGTCACGATCGACATCCCGAGGCCACGACGCGTCGCTCCGTCGGCGAATTCGGCCTGGCGCAGGTAGCGGGCCGGAAACCGCAGCAACGTCGCCAGGCAGATCAACTGGAGCGGCAGAACGGCGTCGGTCCACTGGCTGCCGAACACGAGCGGCACGAGAACCGGTGCCAGGGCGGCGATCCAGCACTGGGCCGGGATGAGGATCAAGCCTGTCATCAGGATTGCGACATCCAAAGCCCGCGACTGCTGCTCCGGATGTCCCTGCAGGCGGGAAAAGGCTGGAAAGGCGATCCGGGCCACGAGTTCGTCGATCGTGGAGATCGTCAAGGCCAGGCGCACCGCGAACTGGATGAGTCCGGCCGACACGGTTCCTGCCGCCAGCCCGACCAGTGCGGGCAGTGGCGCGTCCCGGATCGTGAGAACGATGATGCTGCCCTGGTAGGCGAAGCCGAACCCGAACATCGACCGCAGGCAGCTCCGGTCTATGCCCAGATGAGGCCGGTGCCGCCAGGCCAGGTTCACCACGAGTGCGCCTACGGCGAGCTGGCCGATGCCGGCAAGCACGAAGGCCCAGGGCCCGGCGTGGGCGAAAGCCAGAACGATGGCGACCGAGTAGAAAGTGGCCTGCTGGATGACCTCGGCGGCTGCCAGCGGCCCGAAACGAAGCTCACGTTCCATCATCACGGCAGGCAGAGTCCGCAGGCTGGACATCAGCAGGCCGAGAGAGAGGATGCGGAGCATCCAAGACGTTCCCTCCGGCAACCCGGCGATGAGTCCGGTCAGAACGGGCGCGGCCAGCCAGATCACCGCCACCGCCGTCAGGGCGATCATCTGCTGGATCGTCCACACGGTTCGAAGCTGCTGTGGCGTCGGCTCGCCGGCCTGCTGTACCAGGGACGCGCCCAAACCGAAGTCGCCCAATGCCGTCCAGACCGAGACGACTGCCGCGACAATGCCGTAGACGCCGAAATCAGCCGGCGCCAGCAGCCGAGCCAAGACGATGGTGCCGATGAATGTCAGGCCACGCAGGATCAAGCTGCGGATCGCCAGCTGCAGTGCCGCGTGCGAACCGCGCTGCCCCAGCTCCTGCCAGATCCTGGTATCGGCTCCGGGTTCCGTCTCCGCGTCCGTCATCGGACGTCCAGCAGGCGCCGCACGACCGTCCGTGCCAGCCTGTAGGCGGGTCTCAGAGGCGCCGGCACGGGATGTGAGCCCATGCCAAAGACGCGATAGAAAGCCACGGTCGGTGCCTTGGACAGCCTGTAGCGGGCAACGGCCAGCCGACGCCGGCTCGAGCCTTGCTTCGAGCCGCTCGCCGGGTCGGCGTCGCGTGCCGCAGCCGCCTCGTCGATGACCCGCCGGTAGATCTCGATGAGGTCCGAGGCGGCGCTCTCGAGCCCGCACGAGGACCTGACCATCGCCTGGACTCGGGCCGCGTCCGCGGGATCGTAGCGAGCCACGGCGCGCTCGACTCCCTCCGGCGTGACCGGGTCCACGAGCGCCGCGAGACCGAAGTTCATCGTCCTGAGCCCTGGGAACTCGGCCGCCGTGACCATCGGCCCAAGTCCGGGCCGGTCGCAGAGCACCACGGCGGTGCCGACCGCCATCGCCTCGAGGGCCGACTTGCCTACGGCAAACACGAGGTCGAAGTTGGGCAGCAGCCGCTCCGGGTCGTCCACGGTGCGGCCCACCCCACGGCCGACGACCTCGAGCGACAGACCCAGACGCTCGGCCGCAGCCTGGATCGCGGGCAGATGCGTCTCGGCCGTAGCGTAGTTGCTGAATATGAGAGCCCTGGCAGGTTGGACCGGCAGCGGTGGCCGTGGCGTGAAACGCGCCAGATCGACGAAGTTGGGCCGGACCGAAATCCTGGCGGCAGGGGCACCGAGGTCGAGAAACCGCTTCGCGCACAGCTCGCTGACACCCAGGTAGCGGCCGATCTGGGGATCGGGTGCCGGCGCGTCCCACGGGTCCGTGGGGTTGTGGCAGCAGGCGACCACCGGCACGCCCGGGAATCTCAGAATTGCGCCGCGAACCAGCGGGCGGTGGTGACCGTGGATCACGTCCGGCGTGATGCGGAGCCGCCACAGATCCTCGAATACCGGCACCCCGGCCGACTCGAGCTCGCGGCCAACCGCGCCGCCGAGCCAGGTGTAGACGATCGGCCGATGCCCCCGGCGCAGCAGCTCGAGGGCCAGATCGCGCGTGTAGACCACGGTGCCGCTGGGCCAGTCCATGGTGAGGTTGGTCAGGAGGACCGTCAGACTCGCGCGGTCTCCGTCGGACGGCCGCCCGTCAATCGGCGTAGATGAGCTCCCGGACGGCCGCCAGTTCGCGGCGAAGCTCGTCGTTGATGCCCATCTCGCGGTTGATCTTGTCGCAGGCGTGCAGAACCGTGGAATGATCGCGTCCGCCGAGCTCCGCCCCGATCCGCAGCAGCGAGACGTCCGTCTCCTCGCGCATCAGGAACATCGCGATCTGGCGTGGCACCACGATGGCCTTGTCGCGCTTCTGACCCTTGAGCGCATCGATCTGGACGCCGTAGTAGTCCGACACGGCGCGCGTGATCCGCTCGGGCGTGACCTGGCGTTTCTTGGGGTTGTACAGAACGTTCGAGAGCACGGCCTGGGCCAGCTCGATCGTGATCGGCACCGCGCCCATGCTGGCGTAGGCCACGATCCGGTTGAGGGCGCCCTCCAGTTCGCGGATGTTGCTCACGACTTTCCGGGCGATGAACTCGAGCACGTCCGAACTGACCGGCACGGCCTGCTCTTCCGCCTTGGCCCGAAGGATGGCGATCCGCGTCTCCAGATCGGGGGCCGTCAGGTCTGCGATCAGACCCCATTCGAAGCGGCTTCGCAGCCGCTCCTCCAGCGTCAGGATCGCCTTGGGCGGCCGATCGGAGGATAGGACGATCTGCTTGCCGTCCTCATGAATGGCGTTGAAGGTGTGGAAGAACTCTTCCTGAGTCCGTTCCTTGTCGGCGATGAACTGGATGTCGTCGATCAGCAGCAGATCTATCCGGCGATAGCGGGCCCGGAAGTCGTCGATCTTGCCTTGCTGGATGCTCGTGATGAACTCGTTGGTGAACTTCTCGCTGGTCGCGTACACGACGCGCTTGCGCGGGAAGCGAGCGATCACGGCATTGCCGACGGCGTGCATCAGGTGGGTCTTGCCCAGGCCGACTCCGCCGTATAGGAAGAGCGGATTGTAGGCGTGGCCCGGCCGCTCGGCCACCGAAAGGCTGGCGGCATGGGCCAGGCGATTGGCCGAACCGACGATGAAGTTGGAGAAGGTGTAGCGCGGATTGATGTTCGTCGAGGCGCCTTCCGGGGCCCCGACGCGAGTCGCCTCGACCCGAACCGGTTGGCTGATCGCCGGGGCCGCGACTGAGGGGGCGCTCCCGCTCGACGGGGCGGCACCGTTCGTCTCGCCTGCCGGGCGGACCATGAACTCGACCTGGACGCTGTAGCCGACGATGCGGGCGAGCGTCTGCGAGATCAGAGAGCGGTAGCGGGTCTCGAGCCAATCCTTGGCGAATCCGTTCGGCACTGCGATTTTGAAACGGTTGTCGTCGACGTCGACGAGGACGGTGTCACGCAGCCAGGTTTCGTAGTTGGCCGGAGACAGGGAGACCTGAAGCTCTCCGAGTGCCGCGCGCCAGACTTGTTTTGTGTCCATCGGGGCAGGCTAAGTCCTGAAGAAGACTGGAAATGAATAGCCAGATTCGTGACGGACAACCAGTCCAAATATGCCTTCTGGCGCCGTGAGCCTCCTGCACCCGGTCTCTCTCAAGAGCGGTCCAGGTGCCCTCACGGTTACCCTTGAGCCGATGCCCAGGGTTGTCTGGCGCCGCGGGCCGACGAAGGATAGCACCGCTCCAGCGGCATGGGCAAGGCTCCGGACCGTAACTTCTCGTATACCCCCCGGGAGTATCGGCCTCGAAGTCTCGGAAGACGCTACAGAAGCGTGTCACAGGTATCCTCCGTTTGACACGCTGAGTTACGCGTACATATAATCCGCCGGCAGACGCGCCAAAGCGCTTTCGTGCGCCCGGCGCGTTCGCGTGCCTTTCGGGGTATCCTGGCCCCGAGGCCAAATGGAGAAGAGCACACTTTTCGATGAAGCAGACCTTTCAGCCAAAGAAGCGGCATCGCGCCAAGGAACACGGCTTCCGCGCCCGGATGAAGAGCCCCGGGGGACGCCGGGTACTGGCCGCCCGCCGCGCCCACGGTCGCAAGAAGCTCACGGTCTGACAACGGACCGCGGCCACAATCCGCCGCGGCTGGTGATGCTCTCCAAGCCGGAGGATTTCGCGGCGCTGCAGGGAGAGGGAACCGTCAGGTCTCATCCCCTTCTGGTGGTACGGATCCGAAGGACCGGTCTCGAGGAGACACGCTTCGGCCTTTCGACCGGACGCAAGCTCGGCGGAGCGGTCGTCCGGAACAGAGTGCGCAGGCGACTCCGTGAAGCGCTAAGGGCGATGGCGCCCTCGTTCCAGCCCGGCTGGGACGTTCTGATCATTGCCCGACCGCCCGTCATCGGTGCGGACTTCCAGGCTCTGGCGGGCGCATTGCAAAACCTTCTCCGCCGAGGAGGAGTTCTCGGAGGGCGGACCGCCTCGTGAAAACGGTCGGCATCGGGCTCATCAGGCTCTACCGCCGCCTATTCGCCTGGCGCCCGTCGGTCTGTCGATTTGAGCCCACCTGTTCGGTCTATACCGAGCAGGCCATCGCCAAGTACGGTCTTCTTCGAGGGAGTTGGATGGGAATGCGTCGAATCGCTCGCTGCCACCCGTGGAGTCGCGGTGGCTACGACCCGGTGCGCTGACATGAACTCCCTCGGGCACAGCCCCTCCCGCAAGTCCGGGTCCCGCGTACGCTGGGCCGCTCTCGGCTTGTTCCTCGCTCTGGCCGCCTTCGGGGTGGTCGCGGGCGGGACGGCAGCAGCCGCCGGACCGAACCCCGCGTCCCACGTCGGGGCCGCGGCTTCTGCCCGCGCCCTTGACGCGACCACGACCGCCACGCCTGCGCCGTCGGCAGTCCCCTCGCCGACCGCCCCTCCCGAGCCGCTCGCGCCGGCCAATCCCGGTGCGGACCCGCTCTCCCTTATGGGCTTCCTCTTCACCCCAATATTCCAGGGCCTGTTCCTGCTCCTCGCGGGCCTGTATGCGCTGACCGGCAACGTGGTCGTGGCCATCATCCTGATGACGGTCCTGATCAGGCTGGTCACGATCCGACTCTCGGCCAAACAGATCATGTCGCAGAAGCGGATGCAGATGATCGCTCCGGAGCTGCGCGAGCTGACCAAGGAACTCAATCGCCGCTACAAGGGCGACCGCATGGCCATCCAGAAGGCCACGCAGGAGTTCTACAAGGAGCGCGGGATCAGCCCGACCGCAGGCTGCCTCCCGTCATTGCTGCAGATGGGCCTGCTGTTCCCGATGTACTGGGTCATCCGGGACGGCCTCACCAACTTCGACCCGAGCAAGATGATGAGGGTCTTTGGAGTCGACCTGATCCCGTCGCTCCAGTGCCCGCACGTCGTGAACGGCGTGGTCGACAAGTCCGTGTCGTGCATCAACACAGTCGTGTTCGGGATCAACGTCGGGCAGCCGCAGGTCCTCTTCAACCTGCCCCTGGTGGTCTTCACGCTGGGCGTGAGCGCGCTGGCAGTCGCGGCGGGCTTGCTGCAGTTCGTCCAGAGCCGGATGCTCATGCCGCCGGCCAACGAAGCGGACCCGTCGGCCAGCACCCAGCGGACGATGATGGTCATCTTCCCGTTCTTCTCGGTGATCTACGGCGGCTTTCTTCCCGCCGGGCTCTTCGTGTACTGGATCACGACGTCGGTATTCTCTATCGCCCAGCAGTTCCTGATCGTCGGGTGGGGCTCGATGTTCCCTCTCTTCGGATGGAACCCGGGCTTCGCCCAAAACCACACGCCAAGGTTCCCGGTCACCATGCCCGAGCCATCGAACGCAGGCAGTTCCGTGGCGGCTTCCCGGCAAAAGCCGGAGGAGCGATGGGCATCGGCGGCCTCGACTGTCCGGCCCAACACGCACAGGCGCACGAGCCGTAGAGGGAGACGACGCTGACATGACTGCCTTCCGCGACGCATACCGCGAGTTCACGGGCAAGACCGTGGAGGAAGCTCTTCGAGGGGCCCGAGACGAGTTCGGTGTGGGCCTCGACGAGCTGGACTTCGAAATCCTTACGCCGGGCAGCCGGGGAGTCCTGGGAATGGGCGCCGAGCCCGCCCGGGTCCTCGCCGCCCCACGCTCATTGCTGGGTGGTGCGGCTCCCAAGCGCGAAGCCGCCGCCCAGGTTCCGCTGCCGGCTCCCACCCATGACCACGAAGAGCGTCCTCGGCACGACCGCGACTTCGGGCAGGACCGCGATCGCGGCCCTCGCCCTGCCTGGCGTGACGACCGCCCTTCCGGCGGCGACCGTGTCCCCTCGGCCGACCGTGGCCCCCGGCCCGTTGGCGACCGTGTCCCCTCGGCCGACCGTGGCCCCCGGCCCGTTGGCGACCGCGTCCCTCGCCCTGCGGGCGGCGGCCACTTCGACCGGGACCGCGACCGTGGCCCTCGCCCTGCGGGCGGCGGCCGACCTGATCGCGGCCCGCGGCGTGAAGGAGGGGCTCGCCCGCAGCCGGGTCTAACGGCCAAGGAGCTGGCCGAAGTCGCCGCAGCACGCGGCACCCCACACCCCGAGCACGTGGAATCGGCCGAGGTCACGCCCGAGGCTATGGCCGCGGCGAAGGAGATCCTCGAGCAGATCATGTCCCAGCTCGAGTTCAACGTCCGCGTCGAGATCGCCGCAGGCGAGACGAACCGGCTCAACGTTGTCGGCGAAGGCGATGAGAAGGAAGCCCTCGGCGCGTTGATCGGGCGCAAGGGAGAGCGGCTGTCCGCTCTTCAGCACCTCGTCAATCTGCTGCTGTCCAAGCGCGTGGGCGAGTGGACGCGGATCCTGGTGGATGTCGAAGACTATCGCGGCCGGCGAGAGCGCCAGCTCCGTGACCTGGCCAACCGTGCCGCCGAGCGCGTCGTGGAGACCGGGAAGATGCTCCAGCTCGAGCCGATGCCGGCTCTGGAACGGCGCTGGATCCACCTCGCCCTGCGCGATCATGAGCGCGTTGGCACGCAGTCCATCGGCGAAGAGCCGAACCGGCGTGTGGTCGTTCTCCCTCGCGACGTCTGATACCAGGCGCACACTCGGGCTCCTACCGCAAAGGGGAGGGGCGACAATGTGCTCCGTGTTGGTCCACGATTCAGTGAGCCGCGTAACGCCGACTCTCCACAGAGCGTCAACAGCGTGGCCGGACTAGAAACCCGGTCGAATTAGGCATGCTGTTTGTTACCGCAGCGCCGATGGTCGATCGGTGCGCAGGAAAAGGGAAGACATGACAAGCGACTCGCTCGAGCCCACTGGGCTCAAGGAGCAGAGCAAGGCCAGCGCCCCTACGCCGGGGGTTGCACCCGTCCAGGACACATCGAGCGCCCCGAAATCGGGACGTGCGAAAGGAGCCGCCTCGGCGAAAGCGAAGCCGTCGCGAGCAACCGTCCCTCAAGGCCCTCGATTCGCGATCCTCGAGCATGTCGACCTCCGCGTCCTGAGTTTCACCGCGGCGTTCCTGATCGGAGCGGTCGCGACGCTTGTCCTGCTGGCCTCGGCCACCTTCGGTTTCAAAGGCTCGTATGACGGCCGGGTCCTGCCGGGCGTTCACGTCGGGTCCGTTGATCTCTCAGGTGCCACGCGCGACGAGGCGATGGCCAAGCTGGAGTCCAGCTACACCTACCTCAGCCAGGGCGAAGTCACGGTGAAGACGCCCGTCGGCGTGACCACCATCACTTACCAGCAGGTTGATCGTGGGCCGGACACCGAGGCGATGGCCGACGCGGCCATGGCCATCGGCCACTCCGGCAATCTGATGACCGACGCGGCCAGCGCCATTCATTCGGCTTTCTTCGGCGAGGATCTTCCGGTCGTGATCCGGATCGATCCGACTGCGCTGGCCCAGCGAGTCCATGACCTCGTGGCGTCGAGCGCGGTGCCTCCTCAGGACGCTCAGGCGACGACCAAGGGCGGCAGCTTCAGCATCACGCCGTCCGCGTCGGGAAGAGGTGTCGATGAGTTCCCGATCGGAGCGGCGATCCTCAACCAGCTGACGGAAACCTCCGCCCCGGCAGATCTGCAAGCCGGCGGATCGTTCATGACGCTGCAGCCGCGGGTCGACGACACTGCCGCCCAGAAGGCGATCGCCCTGGCCACGAAGATGACCGTGGATGTGACGGTCACCTGGAACACTCCGCCCACGCCGTTGCCGGCCGGCTGGACCCCCAAGAAATGGACCATCACCGCCGACCAGATCCGCAGCTGGATCGTGTTCGGAGTCGGGCAGGACGGCAAGTACGAGCCGGCAGTCGATCCGGCTCAAGTGAGCGGCTACCTGGCCGGCATTTCGGGTGAAGCCAACGTTCCGGCCACGTCTCCGTCGGTCCTGTTCGACCCTTCGGGCAAGCCGAAGACCCTCCGGACCGGCAACAACGGCGTCGGAATCGACCTCGGGGCGACGACCGACTTGATCGCCTCGTACCTGGACTCTCTTGCCACCGGCGGCAAGACCCAGGGCGGCATCGAGGTCGCCGTGGCCGCCATCAGCCCGCAGATCAAGCCTGTAGACGTGACGAAGTTCGTCATCATCGGCCAGCAGACGATCACCTACTTCGTCGGACCTTCCAACGGCGGCGGCGCCAACATCAAGGTGCCCGCGCGGAACCTCAACGGCCAGGTCGTGGGACCCGGCGATCAGTTCAGCTTCCTGCGCGGCGTGGGCCCCATCGATGCCGCCCACGGTTTCGCGATGGGTGGCGTGATCCTCAACGGCCAGAGCAATCACACGGGCGCGATGGGTGGCGGCATCTGCTCCGCCTCGACGACGATGTTCAACGCGGCCGCCAAGGCGGGCTTGCAGATCGACGAGCGCCACGCCCACTTCTACTACATCAACCGCTACCCGATCGGCCGCGACGCCACGGTCTATTCCAACGGCACGAATCTCTGGGATCTCAGGTGGACCAACGACACGGCGAACCCGATCTTGATCAGAGCGTGGACCACCCGCGGCTCAAAGGAATACATCACGATCCAGCTCTGGAGCCTGCCCACTGGTCGATCCGTGACCTGGATCGGAGACAACACGGGCAATGAGACGAACATCGTCAAAGCCGCGGTGAACTCGCCCCAGTACGTCACTACTGTGAAGCCCGGCAAGACCTACGCCGCGGAAGTCGCCACCAACGGCTTCAACATCGCGGTGACGCGTATCGTCAAGGACTCCAACGGCAATGTGATCCACAACCAGACCTGGAAGTCGCAGTACACGGCCGTCAACGGCCAGCTGCAGATCGGTACCACTCCGGCGCCGATACTGACACCGACCCCCCCACCGACCCCCGCGCCGACACCGGCTGTCATCCTCATCCCGTTCCTTCTTCGCTGGCGCCGTAAGAACGACGACTAGGTCGGTCTCCAGCCCGCAGCCGAAACGAGAGCCGGTCATTTGGCCGGCTCTCGCGATTCCCGGGGTTCCGCGTCAGGCGCTGGGATCGGGAACCAGTGAGTCCAGGGCCGTGTGGTCCAGCTCGTAGCCGAGCATCTCGGGGAATCGGCGAACCACGACGAGCAGACCCAGCAGGCACATGACCCCGCCGGACAAAACCGAGAACTGCGGCCCGGCCAGGGCCGCGACCCCGGCAGCTTCCGCGTCGCCGAGCCGTGGCCCGCTGGTGACGACAAGGCTGTGTATCGACGAGACACGACCCCGGATCCGATCGGGCGTGGCCAGTTGGACGATCGAAGCCCGCAAGACGGCACTCACGACGTCGGCCGCGCCGGCCACGGCCAGACAGACGAGGGCCAGCGGGAAGCTGGCCGTAAGCAGACCAAACCCCACTATGGCGATGCCCCATCCGGCGACGGCAGCTATCACACCCCGGCCGGGCCGCCTGACCCTGTTGAGCCAACCGCTGAAGGCGGCCGCGGCCAACGCTCCAATGGCCGGTGCGGCGTTCAGGAGGCCGTAGCCGGCCGCGCCCGTGTTGAAGACGGTCAGTGCAAGCTGGGGGAACAGGGAGCTGGGCATGCCGAAGATCATGGCGTCGAGGTCGATTGCGAATGTGCCCATGACGATGCGTCGATCGCGAGCAAAGCGCAGGCCCTCCGCGATTGAATGCAGGCTCGGGCGGGAAGCGCCCGGATGGGGCGGGATCGGGGCGATGAGGAAGAGCGCCAGCAGACTGGCCATGAACGTCACGACGTCGAACGCGAAGGCGGTCGCGACGCCTGCCGTGGCAATGAGAATGCCGGCGGCGACGGGACCCGCGACCGAGACCGTCTGGCCACTCAGCCAGTTCACGGCAATGGCGGCCTGAACACGTTCACGGGGCACGAGCCGTGGTATCGCAGAGGTCCGGGTCGGCTGATCCACCGCCCCAATCCCCGCGGCGATGAACGCGACCACGTAGAAGGCCCAGATCGGCGGCGCGGACTGGGCGGCCAGTACGACCAGGCAGAGGCTGGAGGCCGCCAGCAGGGCTTGCGTCCCGAGCAAGAGCAGGCGCCGGTCGACGGCGTCGGCCACCGCTCCGCCTCCCAGGGAGAAGATGAGGATCGGCACGAGCTGAACGAGGGCGAGCAGTCCGATCGAGAGCGAACTATGGGTGAGCTGCCAGAGTTCGAACGGCAGAGCGACAACGGTGACCTGACGTCCCAGGCCGTTGACCAGCTGGCCGAGCCACAACATCCGGAAGTCGCGGTCGCGCCTGACGGGCTCGAGGTCGACCAGAAGGCTCCTCAGACCGCGACGAGGCGAAGCGGGAGAGTCGGACATGCGGAAAAGGATAGGGGAAGGAACCGGATCGGCCGGTGCGGGCGCGTCAGGCCCGGACGTCTACCGTTTGGCCGAGGCTGCCGGCAAAGTTGGCCATCGCCTGCCGGTAGAGGGTCAGCGGGTTCGATGCGGACTGTGAGCGGCGGTACGCCGGCGCGGGGTCCATCGAGAACTCGGCCGGGATGGGCTTCGCCACCAGGGCCTGATAGATCGTGTTGGCGCGCGTCATAGCTTCGGCCGTCGACGGGTCGCCGGAGATGTCGGGGTGCAGATGGCGCGCGAGTATTCGATACGCGCCCTGAATGGCCTCGGCCGGAGCCGAGGGATCCAGGCCCAGCATCTTGTAGTAATCGATTCGCGTTGGCGACAGCGCTATGTCCATGGTCTCTTCCGACGTGCTGTGCCGAAGCTAGACCCTGAAACGATAGCAGGGTGTGGGCCGATTTGATCCGAATCGGCCGGCTCCGAGCGGCGGATTCGTTGCTCCGGGTCAACGCGCGGCGACCGGCTACGGAGCCCGTAGTAGGCGGGGGCTCGCCTCGGCAGGTCGTGGCGCAGACGGCGCTCGGGGCCGTCAGCGGGACACGGTATTGCCCGGCCCGCGAAGCATCAACCGACGTCTTCGGTAGGTGCGGTGCAGGGTGCCGTCGGCCCGGGCCTGCCACGTCGCGCGGATCTTCCAGTCGGCCTCGAGACGATGCAACACCGGGTACAGAAGGGGCTCATCGGCTGAGGCCCCGCTTTCGGCAGTGGGTGCACGGTCGCCGGCCCCACTCTCGCCGGCGACCGAGTTCTCACGCAGTCGACGAAGCACCTCCGGACCAGTGGCTGCGCCGCCGTCGAGGTCGTCGATGGCGTCGAGGGCTCGCCGACGCAGGTCGGACGTCATTGGGGCGCCGTGATCCAGTCCCACACCGAGCCGTTGAATGAGGTGCTGCCGCCGCCGCATTCGTCGAGCATGTACCGCTTGCCGTCCGGGCCGACGCCGGTGAGCACGACTTCGTAGAAGCCCGCATCCCGCATCCGCTCGAAATGGAAGACGGCTTGTAACCAGGTGGGGTGGATCTCTGCAGGCAAGACGGCGAATGGGCTGGAGTACTTCGTGTCGAGTCCGAAGCCCTGTGTGGGATCGTCCGGCAAAGAATGCCAGGCCTCGAAGCGGAGGTCATGCCAGTAGGCCAGCGCGGTGCTCATGGGAACGGCCGCTTGTGGGTCGGTCACGGTGGAGTAGAGCTGACCCCCGGAAGCGTCGGACCGCATTCCACCGCCGAAGATGCTCCCCTGCGGATCCCAGGCGTCGGGTGCCGGCGGTGCCACGATACCGAAGTGGTAATCCGGCGGCCCGCTCGTGACCAGCGGCGAGGGCGAGTCGTTGTTCGATCCGCCGCCCGAGACCGTCACGCCCAGAAGCAAGACCAGGGACAAGCCGAGAACGCCTACGCCCCCAATCGCGAGAATCAGCGACCAGCGGCCGACGTGAGGCATCGGTCGCTCGATCCGAACGAATGCGGCGGCGACGGCGACCACGGGGACGAACAGGAAGGCAATGACGCCCGGCCAACTCTGCTGGCCGTGCGAACCGAAGATGGCCAACCAGCCGAAGACCAACGCCGACGCGGCCGCCCAGAAGCCGGCCACGGACCGAGGTGCGCGCCGGCTGAGTCCCGCCGAGGTGCGGACCGCGTACCTGGTCGCGACGAACGCGGCGACGAGGAGCGTGGTGGCCTCCATGAGCGAGTTGGGCGTGGCGTTCTGGTCGGCATTGAAGTTCGGTGTGGGAATACCGACCAGCGTGAGTAGTCCGAAGCAGAGCGCACCGATGATCAGCAGGACGAATGCCAGTCCGACGCCGCCGACATACCCGAGCACGAATCCGCCCGCGGCCGAGAACACGCCTCCACCGGCGCCGGCGAGAAGCCGCCTCGTGGATTGGTGCGCGGCACGGAGCTGGCGGCCGAGTTCGGCGGCCGGTCCGAGACGTCCCAGCGCTTCACGAACGGCCGTCTCGTGGTCCATCCCCTCCGCCTCGAGTGAGGAGATGGAGTCGGTCAGGTGGTCGATCAGCTCCATCCGGACCTCGGCGACATCTGCCGCCGGCAGCACCAGCTGACCCGCGACCCCGGCCAGATAGGCGGAGATCAGGCCGTCGGCGTCGGGTCTCGGGGCGATCGTCGTGTAGTAGTCACTCGGGCCGGTGCCGAGACGGCGTTCGCTGCGGCGCACCAGCTTGACGGCGAAGAAGGCCAGGGCACCGAAGCCACCGACCCAGAGGAGCAAGACGATCATCGCTCTCCGCTCCCGACCGCCTGACCCATCGCCAGAGAGAAGGAGGCCCACTCTTGCGCGTGCTCCTCGAGCATCCGCACGCCCGACGTGGTGATCTTGTAGTAGCGGCGTCGTGGCCCGCGATCGCTTTCGCGCCAGCTGGCCCCGAGCGCGCCGTCGGCTTCAAGAGCATGCAGCGCCGGGTAGAGTGCTCCTTCGCTCGGGATGAACGCTCCCCCGCTCTTCTCACGGATCCGCTGCGCGATTTCGTAGCCGTAGAGTTCGCCGTCGCGGAGGACCGTGAGCACGAGAAGGGTCGTCGTCCCCTTGAGCAGTTGCGCCCTGATCTTGCCTGCCATCTGCGGTCGCTACCTTCCATATCGATACATTGGATACCGATGTAGCAGAGCGTAGCGATCCCGCAGGAGGGCGTCAATGGCCGTCAATGGGTGTCGAGCGGCGCCGGCCGACGCGCGCGTGGGGCGCATCGGGCGCGTTGGGCGGGCTAACGCGCGCAGGGTGGGCGGGCGTGGTCGCCGGTGCGGGCTTGCGGGCATTCGGCCGACCAGGACGAATTGGTGGAGATGGGGGAGAGTCGAACTCCCCGTCCAGAAACCTTCGCCGGAGACCACTACGAGCGTGTCCGATAGTTTGTCGTCGAACGCTCGGCCGACCATCGGCAACCTGCCGAGCGCTCCAGTCACGTTCCCTTTCGGGCTTTAGTTCCGACTACGCGACGCTACTCGGAACCGCACCTCCGCTGAATGACGCTTCCGCAGCCCACGGAGGTGAGGCTGTTTCCACGTTCACCTTACTGCCTAAGCAGCGAGGGCGAAAGCAGACTGGTTGTTGCCAGTTACTTCGTTTGGGCTCCTTTTTACGAGGCCTGGAGACCAACCTCGACTCGCGTTCTCCGGTAACCGGCCCCTGTCGAAACCACGCATCCCCACAGAGACTCGCTACCGAGTTCTCGCCGCGCTGCGGCGCCCGCGGATTGTACAGCGCTCCCGCCGCAGGTCAAATCGGAGCTCCGGCGAGGGCGCCGGGCCGAGACCCGTGGCGGTCAGATGGTTAGCGCGTTCGGCCGCGGGTGGAGTCGGCGATGGCGCGCTCCATCTCGCGCTTGGAGTCGCGGTCCGCGATGTCGTTGCGCCGGTCGTGCTGCTGCTTGCCCCGCCCGAGCCCGATCTCCAGCTTGGCCCGGCCCCGGGTCGTGATGTACATCTTGAGCGGCACCAGCGTCAGGCCTTTGGCCTTGGTCTTGAGCAGCAAGCCCAGGATCTGGTCGTGATGGAGGAGGAGCTTGCGCGGCCGCTTGGGCTCGTGGTTGTAGCGGTTGCCGGTGTCCCACGGCTGGATCGTGGCGCCGACCAGCCACGCCTCGCCCCGATCGATGCGTGCGTAGGCTTCGGCCAGGCTCACCTTGCCGACGCGGACCGACTTGATCTCCGTCCCGGTCAGGACGATGCCGGCCTCGAACGAATCCTCGATCGAGTACTCGTGGCGGGCTCTTCGGTTTTGGGCGACTGTCTTCTCTTCGCCCATATCGGCACTCCAGATCGTGTTGCGGCCTATGGATACGAGGTTAGCGGACGAAGGCCCGACGGGCACGCACGCCACGTGCCCCGGGCGCACGAATGCCGGTCCCGAAGGACCGGCATTCGAACTGCGTTCAGCGCACCACCCGCCGGGTGGCCGATCTGCTAGAGATCAGCTCCGAGCGAGGTGGTGCAGCGCATCGGTTGATCCGACACTGCACATCACCTCCTTTCGTTCTCCGGCATCGTATGGGAAGCGGGCAAAAGGCGCAACAACCCGGACGGGGCTCTCAGCTGGCGGTTGGGCTCGGTACGGCCTGGGGACTTTGGGTTGGTGCCGCGCTCGGGGTTGGGCTGCCGCTCGCTCCCGGGGCCGCCGATGTTCCGGGGCCGGCAGACGGCACGGGCAGCGGCGGAAGCCCGAACTGGGCCAGGGCGGCGTCGACGACCGGGTCGATTCCGGCTCTAGGATTTGATGTATCCACCGGCACGTCCGGCTGGAGCCCCTTGCCCTGGATCCAGACCTTGTCGGGGGTGAGCCAGCGGGCCACGGTCAGATGAATGCCACCGAAGTTGTTGGGGAGCGGCAGCCACTCCTGGACGAGGCCCTTGCCGTAGGTCTTGGTGCCGATCAGCTTGGCGCGGCCGCGGGCCTGCAGGGCACCCGAAAGGATCTCGGCCGAGGAAGCTGTGTTGCCGTCGACCAGGACGACCAGGTGGATCGACGGATCGGTTGCGATGCCGCCTTTGACGGCTTCGATCGCTGTCGTCTTGCCGCCGGCGTCGACCTGGTAGACGATCGTGCCCGACCCGATGAACTCGCTGTCGATCTTGACGGCGTCTTCCACGTATCCGCCCAGGTTGCCGCGGAGGTCGAGAATGATGTTCTTCTGACCCGCGGCCAGCGCGGCAGCCAGGGCGGTATGGAACTGGGAGCTGGCGGGCTCGTTCATGCCGGTCACCTGGATGTAGGCGACGGAACCCTCCAGGGTCTTGGTGACGACCTCGGTTGCGGTGTAGATCTTGCGCACGACCGAGACCTCGACGAGCTTGCCGGCGCGAACCAGGCCCAGGGCCACGGATGTGTCTTGGGTGCCCTTGATCTTGGCGATCGCCTGGTCGATGGTCAGACCGTCGAGTCCGATGCCGTCGACCGTGGAGATCACATCGCCGGCCTGGATGTCCGCCGACGCCGCGGGCGATCCCGGTATCGTCGCGAGGATGGCGAGTTCGCAGCCGCCGCCGATCGTCGTGCAACTTTGCGTGGAGGACGGGTCGACCGGTTGGAGCTGGATCTGGACGCCGATCCCTTCCGCCTGGCCGCCAACGTTGAGCAGCGAGTTCTGGAAGTCGGTGGGTCCCTGGTAGTAGGACCACTGGTCGTTGAGACTCTTCATCATGCCGTCGATCGCGGCCTGGACGAGCTTGTCCTGGTCCGGCCTGGGCGAACCCGCGAAGTCGGCGTTGATCAGCGAGTAGACGTCCCAGAATGGCCCAAAACGCGCTTCTTGATTGGCCGGAGTACCCGGCGTGGTGGCCACGTGGGCTCCCAGCGAGTAGCCACCCACGAACAGGGCGCCGCCGGCCAGGGCGGCGACCAGCATGAGGCTGATGCGCGACGGCGCCACGTCACGCCGGCGTGTCCGGGCGCGGTCGTCCGCTGTTGGCGGGATCGGGTCTTGGGGAGTCGTCGTAGGCAGCATCTGGAACCTCGGATGGGGACGAGCCGATCGGTCGACCGATCAGCGGATGAGGTAGCTCCGAACGGAGAGGAACGAGCCCAGGACGCCGATACCGACGCCGGCTCCGAGCACGATCAGGCCGATGGTGGGCCCAACAGTGGCGCTTGCCTCTACGGGCAGCACCTTGAAGTATTCGGCCATGAAGCCCGTGATCGGGCCCTGGCTCAACAGAAGAAGCACGTTCGTGATCGCCGCCCCGAACAAGCCGACCATCGCGCCTTCGATGATGAATGGCCAGCGGATGAAGGCGTCCGAGGCGCCGACGAGCCGCATGATCTCGATCTCGTCGGCCCGAGCCACGACAGCCAGGCGGATGGTGTTCACAACGATGAACAGGACTATCAGCCCGACGATCACGAGCAGCACGGTGCCGCCGGTCTGAAGGACGCCGATGACCGTGTTGAGTTGTTCGACCGTCTGCTGGATGTTCATGACGTGATCAACGCCGGGCTCGCTGTTCAGGTACGTCGCTACGTCGACGTAGTTGCTCGGGTCGCTGAGGTTTATCTGGAGGGAAGCCGGCAGCGGGTTGTTGGGCAGCGAATTGATGACGTCGGCTTCGCCGGGGTGGCGGGCCAGGAAATCCTGGTAGGCCTGAGCCTTCGAGACGAATTTGACCTGGGTCACCTGCGGCATTCGCTGAAGAGTGGTCTCGAGGGCGATTACGTCCTGCTGCGTGGTCGAGTCCTTGAGGTAGGCCACGACCTGGACTTCGCTCTGGACGTAGTCGAGCGTAGCGTTGAGACCCGTCACCAGAATGATCAAGCCGGCGAGCAGAACGAGAACCAGCACCATCGTGGCCGTGGCCGCGAGGCTCATCAGGCCGTTCTTCCAGAAGCCGTGCCATGCGCGCCGGATGCTGAAGGCCATGAAGCGGACCATTCAGTCCTCGCGGTGGTATGCGGCGCCGAGTTCGTCGCGGACGATGCGGCCATTCTCGAGAGCGACAACGCGCCGCCGCACGGCCGTCACGACGTCGGCATTGTGGGTGGCCATGAGGACCGTGACGCCCAGTTCGTTGATCCGCAGCAGCAACTGGATGATCTCCCAGCTGATCACCGGATCCAGGTTGCCGGTCGGCTCGTCGGCGATGAACAGCCGTGGGTTGTGAACCAGGGCCCGCGCGATGGCGGTCCGCTGCTGCTCGCCGCCGGATAGCTGTCCCGGCAGCTGGTCCGCCTGGCCGGTCAAGCCGACCACTCGTAGCACGCGGTCGACGGCGGGGATGATCTGCCGTCGCGGAGTCCCGGTGACCTCGAGCGCAAAGCCGACGTTGTCTCGCACCGTCTTGTTCGGCAGGAGCTTGAAGTCCTGGAACACGACGCCGATCCTGCGCCGCACTTTGGGGACGTCGCGCCGCTTGAGACGGCCCAGATCGCGGCCGTCGAGGAGGACGAGGCCCTTCGTCGGCAGCTCTTCGCGAATGAGGAGCTTGATCACGGTCGACTTGCCGGCGCCGGATGGGCCGACGAGGAATACGAAGTCACCCTCGGGGATCATCAGGTCCACACCCCGGAGCGCCACGCGGCCGTTGGGGTAGGACTTCGTCACGCCCTGCATCGCCAGTACGATCCTGGTCGGAACCGAGTCTTCGGGGCGATCGGGCGCGTCCGGCCGGCGGTTCTGGCTCGGTTTGAAGTCGGGGGTCGCCGGGCTCACCATGGCCATGAGGCTAGCACCGATCGAGCCGCTCGGCTTGGCCCGCCGCGCTCACAGCAAGGCCAGACTTGCCGGCAAGTAGCGATCGAAAGCGCCGAACGGCCTGGTCCAGCAGATCAGCGCCGGGAAGCCTTCTATCCGGAGTCCGGCCCGAAGCAGGGCCACCATCGCCCGATCGTTGGTGCCCGGGACCCACGCGGTCGTGGCTCCGCGAGGCCGGATCACACTCATGAGGTGGCCCACGACCGGCGCAGTCAGTGTCTCGTCGAGCAGCGCCACCGGCCCGAATCGCCCGGCCTCGGAGCTGTAGCCGTAGCCGAGGAGTTCGCCGTTGCCGGCGCGGTAGATGAAACCGGTCCGGCCGGTCGCTCGAAGGTAGGCATGGTCCGTGGCGTGGGCGTAGCCGATGACGGCGCGATCGACGGAGTCGATCGCCGAGGTGGGGTCGCTCGAGCCGAACGGCGTGGCTTCGACGCCTGCCGGCAGCCGCGCCAGGGCCGACGGGTTGGGAGTGCCCACGAGGTTGAATACCGGCAGGCGCGGCACGACGCCGAGTCGGGCATAGAGGCCGTTGGAGATCGGCTGGGCCGAGTCCGTACAGGTGGCCAGGACCCCGGGACGTTGAGTTGGTGGAGCGCTCTCGGATGGAACGGCGTCGATCGGAGCCGCGGATTCGGCCGGAGCGCCCCCGGCTGCTTCTTCGTCTGCCGGCAGATCGAGCGACGGCAGCACCTGAGTCAGCAGAGCGCGTCCAATGCCCTTGCCCTGGTCGCTCGGAAGCACGTAGAGCTGGGAGAGGAACCAGACGTGCTCGCGTTGGGCGGCGATCGCAAAGCCGACGACCTGCCCGCCGCCGTCGAGGCTCGCGCCGCGGGCCGGCCGAACGGCCACGAGGAACCGTTGCGGGTCGGTCTTCAGCAGATGGGCCAGCAGGGTGAGCAGCGGATCGAGGTACGGTGACGGCAGCGGCCGACCCAGTCGGGCCATGTAGTCGTCGACGGCCGTGTACCAGACGAGGGCGCACTCAGTCAGCTCGGAAGGGAGTGGCGGGCGGTAGGCGACCGTCACCTAGTCGGCCGCCGGCCCGGGCCCGCCGGCCCCCACGACCGCGCCCGTCGCCTCGCGCTCGAGTTCGGCCTGCATGAACGCGTCGAGATCGCCGTCCAGAACCGCGGAGGTGTTGCCCGTCTCGAGGTCCGTGCGGTGGTCCTTCACCATCTGGTAGGGATGAAGGACGTAGCTTCGAATCTGGTTGCCCCAACCAGCCTCGACGTGCTCGCCGCGGAGTTTGAGCAAGGCCGCCTCGTGTTCCTCGACGGCCTTCGCGAGAAGACGGGCCTGGAGCAGCTTGGCGGCAGTCTCCTTGTTCTGCGTCTGAGACCGCTCGTTCTGGCTCTGCGACACGATGCCCGTGGGGATGTGGGTCAGCCGGACGGCCGAGTCGGTCTTGTTGACGTGCTGGCCGCCGGCACCGGTGGCGCGGAACGTATCCATCCGGATCTCGTCCCAGTTGAGCTCCACCTCGATGTCGCTCTCGACTTCGGGCAGGACTTCCACCAGCGCGAAGGTCGTGTGGCGGCGCTTCTGGGAGTCGAACGGGCTGATTCGGACAAGCCGGTGGACACCGCGCTCCGCCTTGAGGAACCCGTATGCGGCGCGACCGTCAACGGCCACGGTTACGCTCTTGATGCCCGTCTCCTCGCCTTCCGTCTGGTCGATGATTTCGGTGGCGAAACGGTGCCTCTCCGCCCAGCGGAGGTACATCCGCAGCAGCATCTCCGCCCAGTCGGTGGCCTCCGTCCCGCCTGCGCCTGCGCTGATGGTGAGCAGGGCGTTGCGGGCGTCGTACTCGCCGCCGAAGAGCAGCTCGCGGCGGGCAACGGTGTACTCAGCGGCAAGCGTGGCGGCGTCTTTGGCCACTTCGTCGAGCAGGCTCTGGTCGCTCTCTTCCTGGGCAAGCTCGAGCAACTCCAGAGTGGAGGCGGCGCCGGATTCGAGATGGCGCCAGAGCGTCAGTTCCTCACGCAGCCCCTCGGCCTCGCGCAGGACCTTCTTGGCGGCGCGCTGATCGTCCCAGAAACCGGGCTCGCCGCCGCGCGCGTCGAGGTCGGTTAGGCGTTCTTCCTTGACCTTGAGGTCAAAGACGCCCCGATGTCGCGTGGATCCGTGCTACCAGATCGCGGATTTCGGCCGGCTCCACTAGGAGCGGCCTCGCGCGTCCTGCAGCAGGACCGGACGGAGCTCGATCAAGCGCAGCGCGCTCTTGCTCCGGGCGACGACGGGGTTCACGCAGGGGCAGTAGATGTTGTGAGTGCAGACCCCGCAGTTGCCATCACAATCGAGGGCTGCGGCGTAGCTACAGTTCCGGCAATCTCGCTCACACGCGATGAGATCGATGAAGGCCTCTTCTTCTGCCTGCTTCACTACTCTCCTCAGTGTGACGGCAATCACCCCCTCGGAAGGGCCGCGGCCGGGGTGACGGAACCTGGACGCGACGGGCGATGGCCCGAGTATACGGTCTCAATTCGGTGTAGCCAAGAGGTTAGTTTGGGATCGGCACGCGTAAATCGCGAGATGCGGCGCAAGTCGAGGTGGTTTCCCGTTGCGTTCCGTCGACCCTCCGGCTACGGGGTCGGAGCAGCCGCCGGCCGCGGGGAGGCGCTGGGAAGGTCGGCCGGATCGGCCGCCGAATCGCCACCGAAGTCCGCATCGGCACTGACGAAGATGTACAGCCCCAGACCGCCCAGTTCGTGAATCATGGAGTTTCGGATTAGGTTCGAGTTGATGTCGTCCGGGCTGGTGTCGGTGGGCGAGGACCAGGCCTCGATCCCTTGATCCTGGGCCAGCCGCAAGACCCGCAGCATGTGGCTCCGATCGGACACGAAGAGGGCCGTGTGCAGGCCGTGGGCGTCGAAAATGGCCCTGACATGCTCCATCGACTCGAGAGTGTTGCGGCCCGTGTCTTCCATCAGGATGGCCGACGCGGGAACGCCTCGAGCTTTGGCGTAGCGGTAGCCCGTCTGAGCTTCGGTGAAGTTGTCGCCCTGTAGCTTGCCGCCGGTGGTGATGAAGTACTTCGCCAGGCCTTCCTTGTAGAGCTCGATGGCGTGGTCGAGTCTGGCCGCCAGGACCGGCGACGGACGGCCGTTGTACTGGGCCGCTCCCAGAACCACGATCGCGTCAACTTGCCGGCGGCCGTCCTGCTGGCCGACCTGCCAGATCCGGAACGTCGCATAGGCGGTAAGCGAGGCGCCGCCCAGCGTGAAGACCAGGACGACGAGCAGCAGGTCGCGGAGCCGCTCCCCCCAGGTGAGTCTCGGCTTCTTCGTGACGCCGCTGCGGTGGGCCACAGGCGTGCCTACCGACCGTGACACTTCTTGTACTTCATCCCCGAGCCGCACCAGCAGGCGTCGTTACGGCCCATTCGCGTGCCGGAAGGCGAGTAGCCGGGCCGGATGGCTCCGCCCGAGCCGTTGCTCGAGGAAGCGGTCGAGCCTCCGGACGGGCGGCCTTGCGGCAGCGCCTTGGGAAGCGGCTTGCCGCCGATCTGGTCGGCCGTGCCCGTGCCCGGGGCTGCGCCACTGCCGGCCGCCGGGTTGGCGTCGGCCGCGTTGGGCGCCGCGGTTCCCTCGACGCCCGTCGGAGGCGCCTGGGGCCGAACGATGGAGACGCGGAAGATCGTCGTGGCCACCTGATGCCGGATGAGCGCGCTCATCTCCTCGTAGAGCGCAAACGCCTCCTTCTTGAAGGCGTTGAGCGGGTCTTCCTGGGCCAGACCGCGCAAGCCGATGCCCTGGCGCATCTCGTCGATCTCGGTCAGATGCTCAACCCAGATCGAGTCGATCGTCCGCAGCAGGACGAGGCGCTCGATCAGCGCCCACTCGTCGGCGTTCTCCTCTTCCTTCTGGTCGATCCGCTCGCCGGCAACGGTCTTGATGTGCTCGGCGATGGCCTCACGGCTGTGGAAGTCCCAGAGGGCGTCTTCGTTGATGTCGGGACCGCCCAGTCCGAGGCCCTCGACCGCTGCCACGACGCCGGCCATGTTCCAGTCTTCCATCGAAACCATCGGGGAGAGGTGCTGGTCGACGATGAATTCGATCTCCTGATCCACGAAACCGAGGATCGTGGCCGACAGGTCTTCATTGCGAAGAACCTTGTCGCGCTCTTCGTAGATGGTCTCGCGCTGCTTGTTGATGACGTCGTCGTACTCGACGACGTGCTTGCGGATGTCGAAGTTGTAGCCCTCGACTCGGGATTGGGCGCTCTCGATGGTCTTGGAGACGAGTCGCGACTCGATCGCCATGTCCTCTTCGATTCCCAGGCGCTCCATGAGGCCGGCGACCCGATCGGAGGCGAAGCGCTTCATCAGATCGTCTTCGAGCGAGAGGTAAAACCGCGACGAGCCCGGGTCGCCCTGGCGGCCGGCGCGGCCGCGNNCGCTCGGTGCCGATGATGTGCAGTCCGCCCGCGGCGACGACATTCTCGTGTTCGGCATCGCACTGGGCCCTGGCCTCGGCCAGGGCGGCTTCGTAGGTCTCCTTGTCGACCTCGGCCGGGTTC
>PMXR01000105.1 GCA_003171035.1 Chloroflexota bacterium | reverse complement strand
GAGGCAGCTCAGACCAGGCCATTCCGCGGCACCCGACGATCATCGCTTAGTGCTGCTTCCTTCCGGACCTGACACGCTTCGCGAGCCGCCGCTGCGCGGGACCCGGCCCTCAACGTCACCTGAAGCGGCGGCCTTCGAGGACGGGGACCTCGGGAGGGAATTCAGCCCTGCTGGAGCGGATTGCAGGTACAGGGCACCGCTAGTTCCCCGCCTAGCACGGCTCGGGAATCATAGCAGGCCCGAGAGGCAGCTCCGACGACTGGCGCCGGAGCGCTGGGCCGACAGGAACGGCAAGGCAGCCGGCGCCGGCTGCCGGGGCCGATCGAGCCCGCGTTTCAGGCGCTCAGCCTTTCCTCTTCCACCTGCCTCCGGCCGGGCTGGGCCGGCCGCTTGCCCAGCTTCGCGCTGATCTGAGCCGGCGCGACCTCGCCATCCACACTGGTCTTGAAGATGGCCGTCGAACCCTGCAGCTCCCGAGCGATCGCCTCGAGCGCTGTGGCCGCCCGACTCACTTCTGCGGTCTGGACCGACACCTGTTGCGTCGTGGCGCAGACCTCCTCAGTGGACGCGGCGGTCTCCTCGCTTATGGCCGCAACGTTCTCGACGGTCGAGAGCGTTTCGGTGACGCAGTCGGTGGCCACGCCCGTCGCGACCCGATTCTCAGTGATCACGGCCGATACCTGGTCGTTCGCGCTGCGTAGCGTGGCCATGAGCCCGGCGACGGAGGCGTTGGCCTCGACCATCGCGTCGGTCTGGAGCTGCATGCTCTTGGCCGACGAAAGCAGCTGGTCGAGCGCCTCTCCGGAGCGAGTGGCGAGCGTGCTGCCCGTCTGGACGTGCTGGCTTGCAACTTCCATTGAACCCACGGCGCCGGTGATGCTGCCCTGGACGTTGTGGATGATTGTGGCGATCTCCTTGGTCGAGGCGGCCGACTTCTCGGCCAGCTTGCGAACCTCATCCGCCACGACCGCGAAGCCCTTGCCCTGCTCCCCGGCGCGGGCGGCCTCGATGGCCGCGTTGAGGGCGAGCAGGTTGGTCTGGTCGGCGATGTCGTCGATCGTCACAACGATTTCGCCGATCTGGTTTGAGTAGGTCTTCATCTCCCGCATGGCCCTGGACGAAGTGTTCACGGCCGTCTGCAGGTTCTGCATCTCCTGGAGGGTTTGCTGGAGAGCATCGAAACCGCGCTGGGCCGTGGTGGTCGATTCGGCCGCCGCGGATGCCACCGCTTCAACCGCGTGCGAAGCTGTGTCCACAGCCTGAGCGATCTGGCCGGTCGTGGTGCCCACCCGATCGGCGGCTTCGGCCTGGGCCTCGGCACCGTGCTTGATTACGTCGATGGAGCCGGCGATCTGGTGGATGCTGCCGCTCACGCGCATCACAGCCGCGGCTTCATGCTGCGCGGCCCGGGCCATCTGCTGAGTGGTTTCGGCAATCTGCTTGGTGGCATCGCTGGTTTGCAGTACCGCGGACGTCAACTCCTGGCTGACCGCGAGCAGGGCCTGGGCGCGTTGGGCGAGCAGGGCCATCAGGCTGCGCAGGCTCGAGGGTTCGGCGTTGTAGGTGGCCACGGGCACGCCGGCGGCCACGGTCTGGTTGAGGTAGTGGACGAGCCCGTTGTCGAGGACGACGGCCGCGATGCCGTCATAGCCCTGCGCTTGCAGATCCGAGATGAACGGGCCGTAGATGTCCGCGCCGATGTTGTGTGAGCCTTCCTGGCGGTCCTCTTCGGGGGTCAGCCAATCGACGCGGCCGTTGAAGGCACTCAGCTCCTTTGCGGCTTCCAGGACGCCCTCGCGGATGACACGCCAGAAGGCTGAGCTCTCGGGGCCGACGACGGCCACGCGGACCGGGCGCGGCGAGTTCTGCATCGGCCGCGCCCGTCGGGCGGCCGAACTGGCGGAGACAATGACTCCCTTACCGGGCTGCCAGTACTCCCGGTAGTTCTCGGGCGTGACGATGTCCATAGGCGTCTGGATGAACGGCTGGGCGGGACGCCATCCGGTCACGAGATGGTTGAAGAGGTGGACGGCGACATCGTGGCCCTGGGCCGGCGGATCCTGTCCCAGGCTGGCGACGATGATGCCCTTCTGCAGGTATTCCATGGTCCCGTCGAAGAGATCGTGGCCCACGACCTTGACCTGCCCCGCCTTGCCCGACTCGACGATGGCCCGAGCCACTCCGGCCGGGGCGCTGCTGGCGTTGACGTAGACGCCGGCCAGGGCCGGGTAGCGCTTCAGCAAGTCGAGGGTGTAGCGGTAGGCCAGGTCTGGGTTGTCGTTGGTGTCCGTGACGTCCACGACCTGCACACCGGGGTGTTCCTCACGCAGCACGTTCTGGAAACCGATGCGCCGCAGCTCCAGTCCGGCGGTGACGAAGATGCCGGTGATCGCAACCTGCCCTCGGCCTCCCAGCGCCCGACCCAGCACGTCGCCGCAGGCTCGCCCTTCGCCGTACATGTCCGGCCCGACGTAGAACGAGCGCAGGCACGGCTCATCGGTGACCGAGTTGAACTCACGGCTGCTGTCCTGCAGTCGGGCAACGAGGCTGTTGAACGTTTCGGTGAATGCGCCGAGCTCGACCGCGGCGCCCGTCTCCAGTGCCTTCGATTGAATGTTCAGGCGAGCCGTCAGGTCGCCGTGGGCGATGGCCGTCAAGGCGCCCGCGAGGGCGGCGCCGTCCTCCGTGGCTAGCTTCCGGTTGGCCAGCGTGAGGGCCTCCATCGGCCGGATCAGCGTCCGTCGCACGACCACAGCCAGAACCACGGCAAGAGCGCCACTTCCCATCAGGCTTCCGACGACGACTACGTCGGCCAGCGATGCCACTCCGGACGCGGAGCCAACGCCGGCCGGCCCGGAGGCGCCTTCGCGCCAGAGGAAAGCCGCCAGCCCGGCAACCAGAAAGGCAGTGATTGCCCCCAATCCGAGGTAGAGACGGTTCTGCTTGACCCGCTGGAGCATCCGACTCATCGTCCTTCCACGCCCGCCCTGGGTCAGGGGTAGGAAAAGCCTTCCAGAGCTGCGACCCACAGGAACGGCCTTGCGCCGATGCGCCAACGGAATCCTGATGTCGGCGGACAACCAGTCCCCAGTCGGGTATCGGCTGGCAGCCGGCCGAGCCGAACCACCAGGCGTAGGGAAACATCCTCGATCGCGGGAATCGCTCGAATTGCCCGTAGTCGCGGATGTGGCCGCGGGCGACCGGGGAAGTGGCGGAGAGGGAGGGATTTGAACCCTCGATAGCTTGCGCTATACCGCATTTCCAGTGCGGCGCCCTAGGCCACTAGGCGACCTCTCCGCGGCAACGACCCTCGGCGGGCCAGCCGTTCCGGTCCGTCGACCGGCCGCCGATCTTCGGATCGGCTCTGCGTCGCCCGCGGGCCGGGCCGGCGTCGCGCCCGCACCTGCGGGGCCAGAATCAAGAGAGTGGCGGAGAGGGCGGGATTCGAACCCGCGGTGCTCTCGCACACCGCTTTTCGAGAGCGGCACCATCAACCACTCGGACACCTCTCCGNNCGCGAGAGAATACCAGAGCCGGGCGAACGTTCCGACTCGATGGCCGGACGGCGCGGCGGAAAGGTGGACACGGGTCGGCGCGGGGGCGGCACGGCGAGGTGAGCGGCAAGATTCAGCCGAGAGCGGGCTTGAGCCTCTCGGATCGAAGCCGCTCCACCGGTGCCGCCTGGGCGAAAAGCTCCTCGGCTTCCTCGCAGCGTATGCCGCTTACGACCTTGAGCTTGCGGGCCAGCCTGCCGTCCTGGGCCAGCTGCATCACGCTGCCCGCGGCGCCGTCGATCGTATTGGAGACGGCGTACACCAGGGCCTCGACGTCGCTCGCCAGCAAGGCCCCGACACACATCGGGCAGGGCTCACGCGT
>PMXR01000089.1:2901-42176 GCA_003171035.1 Chloroflexota bacterium | reverse complement strand
AGGATGTTGTTGAAGTCGTGGGCTATGCCGCCGGCCAACCGCCCGACCGCCTCCATCCGCTGGGCCTGCGCAAGCTGAGCCTCGAGCGCGCGTTCGCGTGAGATGTCTCGTGCGACCGCAACCGAGCCCGAGATCGAGCCGCCGGCGTCCCGCAAGGGCGCCACGGTCATGTCTATCTCGATCGTCGTGCCATCGAGGCGCTTCAACTCGGCATGCCCCGCCCAGCTCTCTCCTCGAAGCAATGCCGCCGTCATCTCGCTCAGGGGCTTCTCGTCAAGGTGTTGCGCCAGCAGGTTCGGATCCCGGCCCACGATGTCCGCTATCCGATAGCCGGTCATGCGCGAGAAGGCGAGGTTGACGTACGTGAGGTGTCCGGCCCGATCCGTCGTGAGAATCGCTTCCGCGGCCTGATCGACTGCCGCCGCCAGGCGTCCCCGCTCGGCCGCCGCGAGGCTCGCGCTCTGGCGCGACGTGATACCCAGACGGACTATCACGAGGGCGATCAGCAGGCCGACGGCGGGAATGTGCAGACGGAGCAGGTCCGGTTCGTTCCAGTTGCGAATGGCCGGTGCCACGAAGGCCACGATCACGGCCAGGTACGGCAACAAATGGAAGGAGCGGGCGTAGTCGGCGAGACCGCGTGTCGGCTTACCGCTGTCGGGGACCCGCCACTGCAGGTACGCGGCCAATGCCATCTCCAACCAGGCCACCGCGTACATCAGCCCCGAGAGCCCGCCCTGAATGTAGACACCTCGGAGCTGGTCGGTGTCGGCGATCAGGTCGCCGCAGAAGATGAAGATCAGGGCTATGCCGGCCATGCCCAGGGCCGCTCGACTGCTCTCTCTCACGCCTTGCAGGACGATTGCGCCGATCGTGAATATGAGCGCCAGATCGAAGACCGGGAAGAAGGCGGCGCCGACGGATGCAAGGAGGTCTTGATGAGCGTCCTGGGCGACCGGGTAGACGACGAAATTCCAGATGAGTATCGAGGCGCTCCACACCACGATCGAGACATCGAGACCAAAGAGGACTACGTCGTAGGCAGTTCTGGCAGCCTTGGGAAAGAAGTAGAGGGCGACCACGATGATCGGATAGGTCGCTATCTCGAAACCCAATCCGGCCGGCCAACCGTCGCTCAGGATGGAGAACGTTCCAGCGGTGAAATGAAGCACGGCGCCCAACCCGTAGCCCAGAACTCCAAGGGTTATGAGGCTCCAGGCTTGGCGGGTTGGACCGTCGAGGCGCTCCGTGCGTCTCAAACGGAGGGCGATCGCTGCCAGGATGACGCCGCCTGGCACGGCGGCCGCGCCCGTGTAGCGGTAGCTCAGGTCGGTGTCGCCCAGCCCGGATACCCACCAGATGGCGTAGCAGGCGATGAAGAGGCCCAGGATGGCAAGCGCCCAGGCCAGGGGATCTCGCTGTGAACTCGTCTCACGGAGATCCACGGGCGTATCGTGCGCCTGTACAGTGTCACCACTCTTCCGCCCGCTCATCTACCACCACTTCGGTCAAGCACTCGCGGATGCCAGTGATCCCAAGCTCGTAGAGCCGTCGGCCCGCCGCGATCCTGATCACCCCCCAGGATCGACCACGAGCCTAGGACTCGACACGCGGGCGTCGGGCTGATTATGACGCCGGCCGCCGTCTCCGCGAGGGCCGGCGGAGCGTCTTGTCAACGACTAGGCGCCTAAACGTTGACCTTGCGAAACGGCAAGTGCGACGCTGCGTGGCCGTCCACAAACCCGCGGACGGCGAATCTAGCCCGCCTACCATCTCGTAGTCGCGAGTCGCGCCTGATAGACTCTCGATTCCCCGGAGAGGACCAGCGAATTGGGCTGTCCGGCGGCGAGCCAAGGATGGCCGGTCTTTAGGATGGCGAGCACGAGTCTGCAAGTTTCGAAGAGTCGGCGACGCCGCAAGGGAGGTCTCTTGCGGTCCCTTCGCTGGCTCGCTTTCGTGCCCGTCGCCAGTCGAGTGCCGACGTACGCGCGTCTCGTTTGGGCGCTGGTGTTGGACTCTCGAATACCGGCCAGCCGAAAGGCGATCCTCGCGGGTGCCGCCGGCTACGTTCTGCTCGGTCGGGACTTGATCCCGGACGACATTCCCGTCCTGGGTGGCATCGACGACCTGGCCGTAGTGGTCCTGGCGGTCGAAGTGTTCTTCGACGGAATCCCGGAAGCGATCCTCGATGAGAAGATCGCCGAGCTAGAGATCGACCGGGAAGCATTTCGGCGCGACATGGATCAGGTGCGCCGCCTGACTCCGGCTCCGGTACGGAGAATCATTCGACGGCTGCCAGAAGCGTTCGACGCGGCGGGCCGTTTCGTCAACCAATCCGGGATCGGGCCACGTGTCCGGTCCTGGGTAACGGACGCTCGGCCAAGCCGACCGTCATAGGAGGAATCTTTCGCGTGAAGGTCATCCTGACCGCCGACGTCGACAAGCTCGGCAAGAGCGGTGAGATGAAGGAAGTCGCCGAGGGCTACGCCCGCAACTTCCTGATCCCTCGAAAAGTTGCGGTCCCGGCCGCCGGTGGCGCCTACCGCGCCTGGCAGCACGACATCGCCAGTCGTGAGGAGAAGCGAGCGCGCGAGCGCGAGGAAGCCGAGATCGCGGCCACTCGCATCGGCAGCACGACCCTGACCATGGGCGTGAAGGTGGGCGAGGGCGGCAAGCTCTACGGCTCCATCACGGCCAAGGAGATCGCAGAGGCCCTCGGACGGCGTGGCATCACGGTGGATCGGCACAAGATCGACCTGCCCGAGCCGCTCAAGTCCCTCGGCACCTACAAGGTCGCGGTCAAGGTCTTCTCCGGCATGACCCCCGAAGTGACGGTGGTTGTAGAGCCGAAGGGCTAAGACAGCAGGCACCGCGGTTTCGCGTCAGCGAAAGCGCCAAAGCCGATGCGCAGCGTTGGCCAGCCATCGCTCGAGCGTGGGCTCCCTGTCCGCCAGGCCGCCGGCGCCGAAGGCAACTGCTCCTCGCCCGTAGCGGGTTATTCGTCATGCCCCGCCCCGGGCCGACGTGCTAGGGTTCGGCCCGAAAGACATCAATCGCCGACGGCGATGACGGATTCGGAGGGACGAGCATGGGATCCGACGCAGGAGTCTCGACGACCACGGCCGCTCTGGCCGCGCACGGACTGAGCAAGCGGTTCAAGAAGAAGGTCGCGCTTGACGCCGTCGATCTGGCTGTGCCGCGCGGTAGCGTCACCGCACTGGTCGGCCCGAACGGCGCCGGCAAGACGACGCTGATCCGCGTCTGCATGGCTTTCGAGCGGCCGAACTCGGGCCGGGTTGAAGTCGACGGCGTGGATCCGTGGAAGCATCGCAGCGATGCCCTGAAGCGGGTCGGCTACGTGCCGCAGACTCCGGCGGTATACCGCGGCCTGAGCGTCGAGGACCAGCTCGCCCTGGCGCGCAGCCTCCACCACGGCTTCGATGTCGCATATGCCAGGCGTCGACTCGAGCAACTCGGCATCCCGCTCGATCAGCGCGCCGACACCCTCTCCGGCGGCCAGGCGGCGCAGCTCGGGCTCGCCGTGGCGCTCGGAACGCGGGCCAAAGTTCTGCTGCTCGATGAACCGCTCGCCAACCTCGATCCACTCGCTCGTCGGGAGTTCATCCAGGTTCTTCTCGACGCGGTCAAGTCGGACGGTTCGACCGCGCTCCTCTCGTCGCACATCGTCACCGACGTCGAGGACGCCTGCGACCGGCTCGTGATCCTGGGCGGTGGCAAGGTGAGACTCGACTGCCCGCTCGAGGAGGCTCGACGGGGCCACCGACTGACCGCGGCGGACTCGCCGCCGGCGGGCGCGACCGCCGTGGGCTCGTTCCTGAGCAAGGACGGGAAGGACGTCATGACGCTGTGGCGGCTCGCGCCGGATGACACCGCAGGCGCCGAGCCCGGCCAAGAGTCGGAAGCCGCCAGCCTCGAGGATGTCGTTCTGGGCTACCTCGCCGCGGGGCGTGGCACGGCCGGCCTGCAACTCAATTAGGGGGACGGCGATGCTCACCAGGATCTGGCTCACGTACAAACAGCACTGGTTCGAGACAGGCGCGATCCTGGTCGTCTGCCTGGGTCTGACGGCGGCGGCGCTCATAGAAGCTTTCCGTCTGAACTCGATGAACGTGCCGTTCCACTGCTTCCAGAACTGGCAGGGACCTTACTTTCCCGGCTCGGGTCAGCCCGTTCCCGACGCCGCCACGCTGAAGTGCAACAACATGGTTGAGGGGTTCCAGGGCATCGTCCAAAGCCTGGACATGAACCTGGTTCGGACGCTGCTTGTGTTCACGCCGATCCTGGGCGGGATCATCGTCGGCGCGCCGCTCGTGGCCCGCGAGATAGAACAGGGCACTGCGCCGCTGTCGTGGGCTCTGTCGGGATCGCGACGGCGCTGGCTCCTCGGCAAGGTACTCGCCGGGGTACTGCTGCTGGTGCCGGTCATGCTGGCGGTGGGCTTCGCGGCCGACGTGCTGCAGGGAGCGGATTCGCCCGGACTCAACACCCACGCCGCTTTCGAAAATTACGTGAGCCGCGGGGTCATCGACGTTTTCTGGGCGCTGGCGGCATTTGCCGGCACGTTCGCACTGGGGACGATGCTGGGCCGAACCTTGCCGGCGATCATCCTCGCGCTCGTGGTCTGCTTCTTTGTCCGTGTGGCCTGGGAAGCTGCCATGAACCACTACGTCCTGTGGCCGTTCGCTAAGAGCGACGTATCGTTCATCGCGAACGGCTACTACGTCGGGCAGATAAACATTCCGCTCTACGAGAAGGTCTACATCGACGGCAAGGAAGCGACCGACGCCGAGGTTCAGGCCTGGTACATGAAGAACCAGCCGCCGATCGACGTTCCTTCGCAAGATCCAAACGCGACGCCCGACCCCAACTCCTCGACTGCGCCCGGTCAGCTGGTGCCAGTTGTGCCCGCTCAGCCGGCCGTCGATCTCCAGTTTCCTCAGTACGTGGGCTATGGCATCCCGGGCGCCTGGTACTGGAACGTGGTCGCGCTGGAGTCGGGGCTGCTGCTGGTCGGCTCGCTGTTCCTCGGCGGGATCGCGTTCGTTTGGGTGGACCGGCGGCGGCCCTACTGAGCTGAGGACCAAGGGGGCGACGTGATCGATCGAATCCGGCTCACTTACAAGCAGCAGCGCTTCGAGACATTGGCCGTGATGGTCGCCTGCCTCGGGGCCGCGGCTTGGGCGCTCCTGGCAAGCTGGCATCTCAAGTCGGTCGGCGTCCCGGCGTCATGTCTGGTGGACGGACGCGTGCCTGTTTGGAACGGGCCCATCGACTCATCCTGGGTCCCCGCGGCATGCCAGCTGCCAAGCCAGCGGTTCACCGACGCGCTGAACAGCTGGGATGTACGGATGGTGTCGACGCTGGGCGACGTGCTGCCGTTCTTTGTCGGCATCGCGATGGGCACGCCGTTGGTGGCCCGAGAACTCGAGCAGGGCACGGCGCCGCTTTCCTGGGCCCTTGCCGGGGCACGCTGGAAGTGGCTGGTGGGAAAGATCCTTGCGGCTTTGCTGCTGATCGTGCCGCTCTTGCTGATCGCCGGCCTGGCAGCGGACGTTCTGCGTGGCGCTCAGGAGCCCGGCATCGACCCCCACGCGTCGCTCGACTCCTTCACTTCGGGCGGCGTGTTCTTCGTTCTTTGGGGAGTGGCCGCGCTCATGGGCACCTTGGCCCTGGGAGCGCTGTTCGGCCGGACGATGCCGGTCGTGATCGTGGCCCTGATCGTGTGCCTCTTTGCCCGCGCCACCTGGGAGCCCCTGATGGACGCCAACTTACTGCATGGGATGGCTGTGCTGGAGATGCCGGGCGTCTATTCGCCGGGCGAACTGCTCGTCTATCAGTCAGACGTTCTGTACCTGGATGGCAAGGTGTACACGGGGACCGACTGCACGGTCTCCAATGGAGTGCCCGGGTGCCAGTACGCCCCGGGTCACGAGCCGGATCCGTCGTCGATCGGTCCGGAGTTGGCCTGGTATGTCATAACCGGTGACAAGTACTGGCAGGTCGTGGCCTCCGAGGCGGCAGTCATGCTGGCGGGGTCCGCCGCGCTCGGGGCATTCGCGCTGCTTTGGGTGGGGCGGCGCCGGCCGTACTGAGTCGCGCGGGCCTGATCGCGAGCTGCCCGCGAGTTGCCGCCTGGCGACGCGGCCGCGCCCTAGCGAGGCGGGCCGGCCTGGATGCGGCGGCGCATGTCGGCGAATGAGCCGCGCGCCGAGTTGATCCGCTCCGTCCACCACGTGGCTCCGGCGTCGGCGAATTCGCGAGCTGCCGCGGCGGCTGCCGTCGCGTCATTGGCCGGAGTGGCGCCGTGGACGAGGATGTCGAACGGTTCTGTCGTGCTCCGCAGCTCGCCCATGAGCCGGCGAATAGCGCGGACGTCGTCGGGCGTGAGCGGCGCGGCCGTCTTGTCGGGGTTGCGGCGAAGCGGCCACGTCCCGTCCACGCGGGCGGCGCGGCGGAACGGGGCCGGCACGGGCCACGTGGCGGCGACCCAGATCGGGATTCGCGGCTGCACCGGGACCGGCAGGAACTGGACGTCGTCGAGCTGGTAGTGGGCGCCGTGATAGCTGAACCTCTCGCCGCTCCAGCAGCGGGCCAGGATTTCCAGGCCCTCGTCCAGCTTGGCCGCACGGATCTTCTGGTCGCTCTCCTCGCCGAAGTTGGCGAATTCCTTGAGCGGACTGCCCAGGCCGAGACCGAGCGTCACCCGCCCGCCGGACAGATGGTCGAGCGTGACCGCTTCTCGCGCCACGATCCACGGCCGGCGACGCGGCAGCGGCGTGACCATCGGGCCGAGCCTGATCCGTGACGTGGCCAGGGCGATCGCCGCGAGCAGGATCCACGGGTCGCCGTACGGCACGCCCTCGTCGCGCCAGACGTGGTCCCAGACCCAGACGGCGTCCCAGCCGGCCGCCTCGGCTTCGCGGGCGACATCGGCCGTGACGCGCGGATCGGCAAAGTCGCCGAAGTTGGGGATGTCGATGGCGTAGCGCATGGCCGATAGGTTAGCGGCCCCTTGCGCCGGCGCGCCATCATTCCGCCATGAGCGGTGGCACCCTGACGATCATCCACGTCGACCTGGACGCGTTCTTCGCGGCGGTCGAGCAGCGCGACCACCCCGAGTTGCGCGGCAAGCCCGTGATCATCGGCGGCGACCCGAACTCGCGCGGCGTCGTAAGTACGTGCAGCTACGAGGCCCGCAAGTTCGGCGTCCATTCGGCGATGCCGACCCGAACCGCGTACCAGCTCTGCCCGCAAGGGATCTTCCTGCCGGTCGACGGCGCCAAGTACCAGCGAGTCAGCCGCGAAGTCATGACCGTCCTGCGGCGCTTCACGCCGGCAGTCGAGCAGGTGTCGATCGACGAAGCCTTCCTCGACGTCGCGGGTTCGGAGGCGCTATTCGGCCCCGCTCCGGAGATCGCCCGACGCATCAAACGCGAAGTCGTCGAAGCCACCGGCCTGACCGTGTCGGTCGGCGTCGGAACCAACAAGTTGATCGCCAAAGTCGGCTCGGACCTGCGCAAACCCGACGGCCTGGTGATCGTGCAGCCCGGCGAGGAGGCGGCCTTTCTGGCGCCGCTNNGAGGCGGCCAAGTCCGTCAGCCACGAGACCACTTTCGCGGTCGACGTGACCGACCCGGCCGAAATCGAGCGAACTCTGCTGGCGTTGACCGAGGGCGTCTCGGCTCGGCTTCGAGCCGGCGGGATCAGGGCCGGCACAGTGGCTGTCAAGATTCGCGACTCGAGCTTTCGGACGATCACGCGTCAGAAACACCTGGCCGAACCGTCCGACCTGACCGACACGATCTGGCGGGCGGCGCTGGACCTGGCCCGGCCCGAGATCCGCGGCAAGAAGATCAGGCTGCTGGGCGTCTCCGCCACGCAACTCGGGGAGCCGGAGCAGATCAGCATGTTCGAGGTTGTCGACGCCAGGCAACGGCGAGTCGTCGACGCCCAGGACGCCGTCCGGCGCCGCTACGGCGACAGTGCCGTGACCCGCGGCAGCTTGCTCCATCGCGGGCTGCCGGCTCCGTTTGAGCGCGACCCCGCCTCGGCGGTCGAGGGCCGAGTCGGCGTCCCGAAGATCGAGGACGACGTCGAGTAGCCGGTGAGCCGGGGCTTGGCCCCTCGCCTTGCCCTTCGCTGCGGCGCCATGCAGGCCATTCGCGCCACGGTGCAGGCTGCGGCGCCATGCCGGCCATTCGCGCCACGGTGCAGGCTTCACCTCGGCCGGACTCTGCCAGATTCACGCCGTACGCGCATTGGGCGAGGTCCCGGCCATCAGCTCTCGCCGGCAGTCGGAATATCGCGTCCTGAAGTGCTCGATTCGACTCGAACCGGTCGAATTCGTCGGAGATACGGACCGTCCTGCCGCAACTGTCGGCGAGGGCGCTCCTCCTGGCGCGGGCCGAGCAGCCGAATTCACAGCTCACGTGAATTCGGCACTCGGCGGCGGGTTGCTGAGTCGGGTACCACGGCCGGGGCGCCGGCTGGGCCGTGGCCGGCTGGGCCGTGGCCGGCTGAGCCGTGGCCGGCTGAGCCGTGGCCGGCTGGGCGTGGCCGGCGGGGGCGCCGGCTGGGCGGCATCCAGTATCTGGTCAGACTCAACTCAGGCGAAAGCTAGTCAGGCAGTTGAGGCGCACAAAGGGCCAATTCGGCACCGCCGGCTCCGTCCCACGCTCATTTGCAGCGTGGGACGACGGCGCGCGCGGGCTCCCGACCGGGTTCCCGACCAGCTGCCTCGCCCAACTTTCCTGCCAGTCAAGTCCGACCAGATGGAGGAGGCTGCCCTGAGTTCGGGCTATCGCGCCGATGCCGCTCGCTCGGGCTAGAGCGCGGCCCCTCGACCAGGCTCGAGCGCGGCCTCGGCGACCCCAGCCGCCTCCGCGTTCGCCTCGGCATCGAGGAGCTGCCGCTTGCGCGCCAGGCCGTAGGCGTAGCCGTGGAGCGATCCGTCGGAGCCGACCACCCGGTGGCACGGAACCACAACCGCGACCGGGTTCTGGGCGCAGGCCGTGCCCACTGCCCGGGCCGCGCCGGGCGCTCCCACGGCCGCGGCGATCTGCCCGTATGAGCGGGTCTCGCCGACCGGGATGCGACGGAGTGCTTCCCATACGCGCCGCCGGAAGGCCGTGGCGTGGACATCGAGCGGAAGCGTCTCGGCCTCGGGGCGGCGGCGACCCACGGCCAGGTCCGAGACGATCGATGCGACGTCCGCCATCGCCTCATCGTCGCGGGCGAGGGCCGCGCCCGGAAACTCGCCGCGCAGCTCCGCGGCCAGTGCGGCGGGCTCCGTGCCCAGCCGGACGGCGCAGAGGCCCCGGTCCGTGGCCGCGACAAGAGCCACTCCCGCCGGGATCGGGGCGATGGTCCAGCGGATCGACTCGCCCGCGCCGCCGGACCGGAATCGTCCCGGGGCCATTCCGAGATGGCCGTTCGCGGCCTCGTACGCCGCGCTCGACGAACCGTAGCCGGCGTCATACAGAGCGGCCGTGACATCCTGCCCGGCCGCGAGTCGGGAACGGAGCATCTCGGCCTTCCGCGACGCGGCCCAGGCCCGGGGCGTCACTCCGAGCGACTCGCGGAACAACTCGCGCAACTTGCGTTCGGGCAGCCCGAGTTCGCCGGCGAGATCGCGATCGGTCGGGACTTCGTCGCCGCCGGTCAGAGCCGCCGTCATCAGCTTGATCGCGGTGCCGACCGGATCGGCCACGCCGCCTCGACTCGACCCGGGCTCGCGGTCGGGATGGCAGCGCAGACACGGCCTGGCGCGGGCAGCCAACCCCTCCTCGAGCCCGGAAAGGATTCGAACGCGGTCGCGTCCGGGTAGACGAGCCGGACAGCCCGGCGTGCAAATGATCCCGGTGCTGGTGACGATGAAGAAGAAGCGCGGGGTCGAGCGCCGGCTCGCGATGGCCGACCACTCGGCGTCGGTTGCGGGCCGACCCACTCCACCAAGGCGCTGCTGCTCACTCATGCCACCGAGAATAGTGGCACCCTCCGCGTCCCGGCTTCCGGCATTCGGATTTGATTCGGCGGGCGCCTCGGGACAGCCCAGCCGCACTCGTGACACGCTAGCTGTCACCGGCCCGGTTCAGTCTTCGGGCATGAACCGGCGCGATGTGCTGAACTCCTTGACATCGAACGTCTGTTCGCATAGTCTGCAGGAAAGCAATAGAACGTCCGTTCAGCCGCTCAGTGCCCGAGCGAACGACGGCCAAGCCGATCGAAGAGGAGCGTCCTCGATGGCCATCGTCCGTATGGAACCTGTGAATGTGCGCGTCCGAGCCGACTGGTTCGACGGCACGCCTCGTGAGATCACCTGGGGCCGGGTCCGGCTGCCGGTGACGCGATTGACGGCCGTACGCCGCGAAGACTCGGCGTATCGAGTCGAAGTCGGCCCGCGGACCGTGTTCGAGGTCGAGACGCCCGGGGCCAGGCTGGCTCTTGTGTATCAGCATCGATCGCATCGCTGGACCGTCGACGGCGTCGACGACGAGGTCGGCCTTTCCTGACCGGAGAACTGCCATAGTGGTGTCGCGTGGGTCGAAATGCACGGAGCGGCAATCTGATCGGTGACAGTTGCGCCGGGTTCCCTACAATCAACCCATGGCACAGACGCTGGCGTCCGACTCATTCGCGAACCTGACCCTCGGCCAGTTCGTTGGGCGGCTGTCGACGGCCGAGCCCGTTCCCGGAGGAGGGGCGGCCTCGGCGGCGGCGGCGGCCCTCGGAGCATCGCTGATCTCGATGGTCGCGTCCCTGTCGATTGGCAAACCCAAGTACGCGGCATACGAAGCGACCCTCGCCGGATGCCGTGCCGTTGGCAGTGAGCTCGCTGCCGAGTTCTTGAGGCTGGCCGATCTCGACGCCACCGCATACGCGGGCTACTCGGCGGCGCTCAAGCTGCCGCGCGAGACCGAAGAACAGCAGAGTGCCCGCCGAACCGCCATCCAGGAAGCGGCTCGAGAGGCCGCCGAGGCGCCGTGGGAGTGTGTCAAAGCCTGCTCGCGACTCGTGGTCGCCGCACAGGCGCTCGCCGGACGCAGCAACGTCAACGCCGCCAGCGACGTACTGGTCGCGGCACTCCTGGGCGAGGCCGCAGCCCGCGGTGCCGCCGAAAACGTGCTGATCAACCTCCCCTCCACCGGCGACGAGTCCTACTCGGAAACGATGCGCTGGCAGGTGGATTCGATGCTGCATGACATCGCGGCCACTGCCGCGCGGACACGTGAAATCGTCCTATCCGGGCAATCGCAAGACCCGGAGCCCGCGTGAGCGACGGCCGTGACGGAGCCACGAGGGTGGCCGCGGGGCCACGGCTGCTCCTCGGCAGCCCGATCGCGGCGGAGATCCGCGCTGGCCTGACCCGCGACTTCGCCGCGTTCACGGCGCAGTGGGGAAGGGCCCCGGTGCTTGCGATCGTGCTCGTCGGAGCCGATGCGCCGTCCGCGGTCTATCTCCGGCAGATTCTGAGAACGTGCCAGAAAGTGGGCGTCGAAGGCAGGCTCGTCGAGATCGGGTCGCACGCGACGGCCGATGCGGTCTGCGACGAGATCGAGCGGCTCAACGCGGATTCGGCCGTTGCCGGGATCATCGTCCAGATGCCGCTGCCGTCTCACATCCCGCTTCACACGGTGATCGACTCGATCGACCCGGCCAAGGACATCGACGGCATCCATCCCCGCAACGCCGGCCTTCTATCGCTCGGCTACGACGGCTTCCTGCCGGCAACGGCCCAAGCCTCCGTCGAGATTCTCAAGCGTTCGGGCATCGAGATCGCCGGCAAGCGCGTGGTCGTGATCGGCCGGTCGAACGTCGTGGGCAAGCCCGCCGCGTTGCTGCTGATGCGCGAACACGGGACGGTGACCGTGCTGCACTCCCGAACCCGCGACCTGGCTCACCATTGCCGCGACGCCGAGATCCTGGTCGTGGCGGCGGGCCGCCCCGGCCTCGTGACCGGCGACATGCTCTCGCCGGGAGTCGTCGTCGTCGACGTGGGCATCAACGTCGTCGATGACGGCGAGGGCGGTGAGAAGCTTGTCGGTGACGTGGACTTCGAGTCGGCCAAGAACGTGGTGAGCGCCATCACGCCGGTACCCGGCGGCGTCGGGCCGCTGACCAACGCGCTGCTCCTGAGCCACTTGCTTCGAGCCGCCACGGACCAGGCGGAACGGCGCGAGAGCGAGCGAGTCCGATGACAAGAGGCGCGTGGGAGTCCCCGGCCGGGACCGGCCCCGTGGAGGTGAGCTGGATGGGCCGAACGCTGGCTACCTTCCCGACCGTGTGGTACCGACATAGCGAGTATCACCTCGGGAGCTTCCTGGCCATGGAGGACATGGGCCAGCTCGTTGTCGGTGAACGCGGCCTCGTCTTTTATGGGCACAAGGGTCCGTTGATCGTCGCCGAAGTCAAGCGGATCAAGTATGGCCGTCAGGGATGGGGCTTCTCGTACAAATGGGTCAGGATCGATTACGGACCCGGCTGGACGGCCTTCTTCGTTGACGGTTCGAAGCTCGGGTATGGCGGCATCTTTGGCGGGACGAAGCGCATCTTGCAGGCAGTCTCGCATCTGGGACCCGTCGTATGACCGCCGCCCAGCCCATGCCCAGCAGCCTCGAGATTGCCCGCTCAGTCAAGCCGCGGCGGATCATGGAACTGGCTCTCGAGCTGGGGCTCCGCGAGGAGGAAGTGGAGCTGTACGGGCCGTACAAGGCCAAGATCTGTCTCGAGGGGATCGAGCGCCTCGAGGCGGAGGCCGCGGCCAAAGGCAAGCGCGGCAAGTACGTCGTAGTCACAGCGATCACGCCGACGCCCCTCGGCGAAGGCAAGACGACCACCAATGTCGGTCTCGTCCAGGGGCTGAACAGGATCGGCCATCGGGCGGCCGTCTGCATCAGGCAGCCGAGCCTCGGTCCCGTCTTCGGGATCAAGGGCGGCGCAGCGGGCGGCGGATACAGCCAGGTGATCCCGATGGAGGACTTCAACCTCCACCTCACCGGCGACAACCACGCGGTCGGCGCGGCGCACAACCTGCTGGCGGCCTTTGTCGACAACTCGCTGACGCACGGCAACCCGCACGGCATCGATCCGCTGGGCGTCCTCTGGCCCCGTGTCGTCGACATTTCGGACCGAGCCATCCGCAAGGCGATCATCGGGCTCGGCGGTCGAGAGAACGGCTACCCGCGCGAAACCCAATGGGAGATCACCGTCGCCAGCGAAGTCATGGCCATCCTGGCGCTCGCGTCCGATATCCACGATCTGCGCCGGCGCCTCGGCCGGACGGTGGTGGCCACGACCTTCGACGGCCGTCGGATCACGGCCGACGACCTCAAGTGCGCGGGCTCGATGACGGTCCTCCTTCGCGACGCCATCAAGCCCAACCTGCTCCAGACCCTCGAAGGCGGGCCGGCTTTCGTGCACTGCGGCCCGTTCGCCAACATCGCCCACGGTAACAACAGCATCCTGGCCGACCGGATCGCGCTCGCGACCTGCGAGATCGCCTGCACCGAAGCCGGGTTCGGGGCCGACATGGGCGCCGAGAAGTTCTTCGACATCAAGTGCCGCCAGAGCGGGCTTCGCCCCGACGCGGCCGTTCTCGTCGCCACGGTCCGCGCCCTCAAGATGCACGGCGGCGTCGGCAAGATCGTGGCCGGCAAGCCGCTCGATCCGGCGCTCGAGCAGGAGAACGTGGAGGCGGTCCGACGCGGCTCGGCCAACCTCGCGGCCCAGATCGAGAACGTGCGAATCTTCAACGTGCCGGTTGTCGTGGCGATCAACCACTTCCCCACGGACACCGACGCGGAAGTCGAAGCCATCCGAGAAGTGGCAATGGCCGCCGGCGCGCGCGACGTCGTGGTGAGCCGGCACTTCGCCGAGGGCGGTGCCGGTGCCGAGGACCTGGCCCGGGCAGTCTGGGCCGCGGCCGAAGAAGGCGCACCCGATTTCCAGCTGCTCTACGCCGACGACGCCCCGCTCCGCGAGAAGATCGAAACCATCGCGGTCCGCATCTACGGCGCCCGCGGCGTCGACGAGCTCCCCGCCGCCACCAAGGCCCTGAAGCTCTACGAAGAACTGGGCTTCGGCAACCTGCCGATCTGCATGGCCAAGACCCATCTCTCGTTGAGCCACGACCCCAACCTCAAGGGCCGACCCAGCGGCTTCCGCGTTCCGATCCGTGAAGTCCGGCTATCGGCCGGCGCAGGATTCATCACGCCACTCCTCGGCGAGATGCGCACCATGCCGGGGCTGCCGTCGCACCCCGCCGGCGAAAGTATCGACATCGACGCGGACGGCAACATCGTCGGCTTGTTCTAGCAGGCGGTTGCGGCTCAGACCGCGGTCGCCGCGGAGCCGGCGCCTGTAGCATTCAGCCAGATCACTCACCGCGTCTGGAGTCGCCGCGTTGCGCCGTGCCGCGTTTGCCTACTTCGTCATCACCATCGGCTTCGCCGCGTACCTGCCGTTTCTGTCGCTCTACTACCAGAGCCTTGGCATTCCGCTGGCCTGGATCGGAGCGCTTCTGGCCCTGGGCTGGACGGCCAGCCTGTTGAGTGGCCCCGCCTGGGGCGCCGTTCATGATCGCTTCCCCTCATCCAGGGCCCTCCTGCCACTGTCGGGGTTGATCGCGGGCATGTCGGCGCTGGCCCTGGGGCTCGTCGGGGCGTCGCCCCTGCTGACGGTATTCGCGGTAGGCCTGGCCGTCGGGGGAGCCGGGCTGATGCCGATGCTGGACGTTCGAACCCTGGAGCTGGCCGGTTCCGACCGGACGCGCTACGGTCTGGTCCGGGCCTTCAGCTCCATCAGCTTCATCATCTTCGCGCCGATCACCGGCTTCCTCACGAACGCCAGGGGTGCGGGCGCGATCTTCGCGATCATCGTGCCTTCGCTGATCGTCGCGGGGTTCGTCGCTGCCACCGTGCCCGGGCGCTCGAACGTCGCCCGTGCGCCGAGCATGCTCCGCGCGCCCGGACGCGTGATCGCCCACCGGACAACGCTCTTGTTCCTCGCTGGATCGCTGATCTGCTGGACCGCGATCAACGCCCAGGGCGGCTTCTTCTCGATCTACCTGCGGTCGCTGGGGGCGCCGGCCGACCAGGTCGGCTGGGCCTGGGCGCTCCAGGCGCTCCTCGAAGTTCCGACCATGTTGCTGTTCCCGGTCCTCGTGCGGCGGTTCGGGTTGTCGAGGCTGATCGTCGTTGGAGCCGTCATAGCCGTTGTTCGAGAGGTGGCCAACGCCACGTTCACGGTGCCCGCGATTCTGCTGGCCTGCTCGGTTGTGCAGGGTGCCGCCTACGCGCTGCTGCTTGTGGGCGGCATCACTTTCGTGTCGATCCATGGCCCGAGGGACGCCGCGGCCACGGCCCAGGGCCTCTTCAGCGCCGCGGCGGTGAGCCTGTCGGCGATCCTGGGCGTGGGCCTCGGCGGTGTGCTTGCCGAACAGATCGGCACTCGAGGCCTGTACTGGGTCACGGTGGTCCTCGGCGTAGTCGGTCTCGTGGCCATCGCGGCCTCCGTGCTGCCGGCGCGCGGCCCTGGTCCGTCCGAGTCCGAGTCCGCGTCGGCTCTGGCGCAGGCGCTCACTCCCAACTCGGCTGTCCCGCCGACCCTCGAATAGGCGGGCCGCCATCCACCATCCCGAGTCCACAACCTAGACTCTGCGCATGCTGACCCTGATCCTCACCCGCCACGGCAAGGCCGCCCCCGACGAGGTGATACTCGGCGGGCAGCTGGACCCGCCGTTGACGGAAGTGGGCAGGGCAGAGGCGCGGGCTCTGGCAGGCCGGCTGGCGGGGATTCGGATCGATCGGGTCATCGCCAGTCCCATGGCTCGGGCGCTCGAAACCGCGCGGATCGTCGCAGCCGGGCGCACGGTCGAGGTCGACGAACGCCTGCGCGAGCTGAGATACGGCCGTTGGGAGGGCTTGACGCACGCGGAGATCGAGGCCCGCGATCCGGAGCTGTGGGCCCGCTGGGACGACGACCCTGCGGCCACCGATCCCCCGGGCGGCGAATGCGGCAACGACGTCGCCGAACGGGCGCGCGGCTTCCTGGCCGATCTGCTCGTTGCGGAGGCCGGCGCCGGCCGCGCCCTGGCCTCGGCCGCTCGCCGCTCGCCTGACCCAGGCGGCTCACGCGGCGCCGTCTCCGAATCCAGGGCAAACGAGGAGGGCGAGCGTCGGGTGCTGGTGGTGGCTCACGGAACCTACAACCGCATCCTGCTGTGCGTGGCGTTGGGCATGCCGGTCTGCGATTACCGGCGGCGCTTCATCCAGGACCGAGCGAACCTGTCGGTCCTCCGATACGAACCCGGCGACACGCCCGACGGAGCGCAGCTCGTCCTCGCCAACGACGTCGGCCACCTGCGGCACCCCGGCGAGGCGCCCTGGGGCTGATCCCCCTCGGATGGCCCAACTGCGCCCACGGCTCGGGCGTGCCAGACTTTCCGCAGGTCGGAACGCTGCCGACCCTCCGCCCGAATTCTGGAGTCGCGCCTTTGCGCCGGTCGGCTTTTGCCTACGTCATCATCTTCATCGGGATAGCGGCATCCACGCCGTACCTGACCCTGTACTACCAGAGCCTCGGGATCTCGCTCGGGTTCATCGGCGCCCTGACCGCATTCACCTCGGCCACCGCGCTCGTGACCGCACCGATCTGGGGCGCCATCCACGACCGATTCCCGCGGTCGCTCATTCTGCTGCCCCTGGCCGGCATGCTTGCCGTGAGCGGTGCGTTCGGGCTGACGCGTGTGGGGGCCTCGCCGCTGCTGGCGGTGTTCGCCGCGATGATGGCCATGGGCATGTCCGGCATCGGCCCGGCGATGGATGTGCGGGTGCTGGAATTGGCCGGATCCGACCGGACCCGATACGGCTTCGTCCGTGCCTTCGGCTCGGCCAGCTTCATGATCTGCGCTCCGCTCGTGGGCTTTCTCAACGAGGCCAGAGGCTACGGGGCGCTGTTCCTGGTGATGATCCCCGCGGTTCTGATCGGCAGCATGGTGGCGACGACCATCCCCGGGCGATCCAACGTCCTGCGAGCGCCGAGCATCCTTCGGGCGCCCGGCCGGGTGCTGACCAGCCGCCCGATCGGTCTCTTCCTCTTCGGATCGCTGATTTGCTGGACGGCGGTCTACTCGCAGTCGGGCTTCTTCTCGCTGTACCTGAAGTCACTTGGTGCCCCGGCCGATCAGGTCGGTTGGGCCTGGTCGATCGCGGCGTTGCTGGAGATCCCGACCATGCTCGCCTTCCCGATGCTTGCCCGTCGCTTTGGAATTGAACGGCTGATCCTGCTCGGGGCCGGGATCATCGTGGCCCGGGAGATCGCCAATGCCACGTTCACGATCCCGGCGATTCTTCTGGCCTGCTCGGTCGTGCAGGGTGCGGGGTATGGGCTATTGCTGATCGGCAGCATCACTTTCGTATCCCATCACGCGCCGAGAGGAACTTCGGCCACGGCCCAGGGCCTCCTCAGCGGAGCCGCCGTCAACATGGCGGCCATCATCGGTTCCGGGCTCGGTGGTCAGCTGGCCGGCCTGATATCGATCCGCGGTCTGTATACCGTGGCCGTGGCGCTGGGGATTCTCGGCGTCGCGATCATGGCCTTCGCAGTGTTGCGAGCGCCGCGGGACGAAGCCGAAAGCGATATCCCGGCCATCCCCGCCTAGTACCCGAGGCGATGGATCCGCGAGTAGATCGCGTTGGCGACGGTCTGGGCCCCGAGGGCGTTGAAGTGGAGGCCGTCGCTCGTGAACTGCGCCTGATAGACGCCGGTCGAAGTCGAAAGCGGAGCGTGGATGTCGATCAGGACGACTCGATAGCTATTGGCCAGGTGCAGCAGCGCGGCGTTGAACGAGTTGATGACTGGTGCCGCGCTGGAGGAGCGTTGCGGCGGGACGGTGAGCAGGAAGACGCGCATCTTCTTTGCCTGAGCCGCCACGATGATCGCCCGCAAGTTTGCGATCGAGGTGGCCTGACTGATCGACTTGCCCATATCGTTGGTGCCGCCCAGCACGAACAGCACCTGTGGGTTGTAGGCGACTACATCCCGCTTGAAGCGCGACAACATCTGTGCCGTGGTGTCGCCGGGGACGCCGGCGTTGTGGACCAGCGTCAGTCTGGAGTCCTTGGCATCGAGTCGACTCGGCCACGGCGAAGCGGCCGGCCACGCGGTAAGAGAGTCCCCTAAGGCGACAAATCGGAACGCGGGTGCCGGCGTCACGCTCGGTTTGGCGGTGGCCGAAGGCCGCACGGAGCCTGACGGGCCGGCCGAAGGCGACGCCGAGAGTGTCGGTGTCGCGCTCGGCGATGGCGTCGGCGCGGCCAGGATCACTTCACCCACAAATGCCGCCGCGGTCATCCCGCCGGGCGTGCCCGCCGACGAAGTCGAATTGCCCCATCCCCCGGGCAGGCTCGCCGAGACAACGGTCGCCACCAGTAGCAGAGCCAGAACCACGGCCAGGTCCCTGCGCCGCATTGCGGTTCGCGACCGTTCGTCGGTGATGCGACCAGCCCGGTGCGATTCGGTGGCAGTAAGGCCGGCGATGGCCCCGATCGGGCCGCGCCGAACCGGATGCGCCATCAACCTCTTGGTCTGGCCCACTTTGGGATCGAAATGGGCCATCCGTACCGGCGGAACCGGGCCGGACCCAACTTCGACCTCGGACTCCGGGCCGCCGTCCAACGGCGTCACGACCGGTCCGCCGGATCGCTGCCGGGCGTCCGCAACAAGAGGGAAGTCGGTTTGGTGAGCATCAGTGTCCCCTGTGCCATTCGCGCCCTAGTCTGCCAGGGCTGCGCCGCTCGCGCACGTCTTCGTGCCGGGACACGGCCCCGGGTCAAGCCTCCGCGGGGTCCTGATCGGGGTCGTTGTGGACGATGCGCCAGATGACGAATACGGCGACCGCGGCCACGCAGGCGACCAGAATCAGATTGTCGAAGGGCTTGAAGGCGTCGCGGATCTGTGTCCAGTTGGACCCGAGCACGGTTCCCGCATAGACCAGCGCGATCGTCCAGGGAATGGCACCGAGGGTCGAGTAGACAGTGAAACGGCCGATCGGCATATGGGAAATGCCGGCGATGAAGCTGATGACAGATCGGACACCCGGAAGCAAGCGACTGAAGAAGGCGGTCGGCGAGCCCCATCGAGCGAAGAACTCCTCGGCCTTGTCGACCTCATGCTTGCGGACGAGCAGGTACCGGCCCCAGCGGTCGAGGAAGGGCCGCCCCAGCTTTGCCCCCAGCGCATAGCCGAACAGCGAACCGGTCGTGTTGGCCGCGACGCCCACGATGACGACAACCCAGAAGTTCCATTCGCCATGGGTCAGCGGCTCGATGCTGTGGTCGCTGATCAGGAATCCGGCGAACGGCAGGATCAGTTCCGACGGCAGCGGCAACAGCGTCGACTCGACAACCATGGCGAAGAAGACGCCCAGATAGCCGACCGCCGCGTACAGGCTGTGGAGGAAAGGGATGATTGCGGTATCGATGAAGCCGAGCACAAAGGCCTCGCTGCTGTTGTTCTGGGATGCAGCGGCGCTGGGCCGCGGGTCCTGCGCAGGATAACCGAGCGCCCATGCCGCCGTCTCGTGGCGGCCGGCCGGACCTCGACAGACAGCCCTTCCGGGCAATGCGGACTATCCTCAACGGGTGAGCGATACGCCCAGGTCCCCAGACCTCGGACCCCACCGGCACCTGCCGGAGTCCCACTTGCTGCGCCGGCCCTATGCCGCCGACGCCGAACTGGTCCTTACCGGCGCCGACCTCTCGATTGCGGACGTCGAATCGGTGGCGCGAGCCGGCCGCCGCGTCTCCCTCGGCGACGAGGCCCGGGCCCGCGTCGTCGAGGCCCGCGCCGTCGTCGAGCGGTTGGTGGATGCGGGCGAGATCGTCTACGGCCTGACCACCGGCTTCGGGGACCTGTCCACGACGTTCATCGCCCCGGCCGACACCGCCAAGTTGCAGGAGAACCTGCTGGTGTCGCATGCGGTCGGCGTCGGCGACCCGCTGCCTCGGGACGTGGTCCGGGCGATGCTGCTGCTGCGGGCCAACACCCTGGCTCTCGGCCACTCCGGCTGCCGGCCCATGGTCATCGACCGCATCTGCGATCTGCTGCGGCTCGGGATCCACCCGATCGTGCCGTCGCAGGGGTCCGTCGGCGCTTCCGGCGATCTGGCCCCGCTGGCGCATCTGGCGCTGCCACTCACCGGCCGGGGTTACGTGGAGGTGGCCGGGCACGTCGTCGCGGCGTCCGAGGCGCTGGCGTCGGCCAATCTCGTTCCGCTCGAATTGCTCGCCAAAGAGGGCCTGGCGCTGCTCAACGGCACGCAGATGATGAGCGCCATCGGTGCCCTGGTCGCGGCCGACGCACAACGGCTGGCCCGAACCGCGAGCGTCGCGGCGGCGATCAGCTGCGAGGCGTTGCTGGGCACGGACGTCGCCTACTCGGCCGCGTACCAGCTGGCCAGGCCGCATCCCGGCCAGATCGCGGTCGCGACCGAACTGCGCTGGCTGTTGCGTGACTCGACGGTCATGACCAGCCACCACCCCTCGGTCCACAAAGTCCAGGACCCCTACTCGCTGCGCTGCGTGCCGCAGGTTCACGGCGCCGTCCGCGACGCTCTCGACTACCTGGGTGGCGTTCTCGACATAGAGCTGAACTCGGCCACGGACAACCCGCTCATCTTCCCCGGTGGCGGCGTAGCCGATTCGACGGTAGCGGCAACGGGCGGCGGGCTCGTCATCAGCGGCGGCAACTTCCACGGTGAGCCGATCGCGCTGGCACTGGACTTCGCCAAACTCGCGATCTCCGAACTCGGGGCCATCTCCGAGCGACGGATCGCCCTGCTTGTCGATGCCCGCCTCAACGGCGGCCTGCCGGCATTCCTGTCATCGGGCAGCGGCCTCGAGTCGGGGATGATGCTGCTCCAGTACACGGCCGCGGCACTTGCCTCGGAGAACAAGGTCCTGGCCCATCCCGCCAGCGCAGACTCGATTCCCACGTCCGCGAACCAGGAAGACCACGTGTCGATGGGCTCGATCGCCGCCCGGCACGCCATGGTCGTTGTGGCCAACGTCCAGCGAATCCTGGCCCTGGAACTCCTGGTCGCGGCCCAGGCGCTCGACTTCAGGCTGCAGCAGATGTCCGAGGCGGGGGAGCATGTTCGGCCCGGCTCCGGTGTCGAAGAAGCTCATCATCGAATCCGGTCGGTGGTCAAGCATCTCGACCACGATCGACTCCAGGGCAGCGACATCGAATCGGCGACGCGGCTCGTACGTGACGGCGCGCTCGTGGACCTGGTCGGCTAGGCCACGCGATCCGCGGAGGACCCGATCGAACGCGCGCCCGAACCCGGTGGTCGACTCAGGATGGAAGAGTGGGACGGTATCGTCCCGAGCAGCGGTCGATCGCCCGCAGCACGCGGATCTGATCCGCGATGCCGGCCTGCTTCAATGCCCAGAGCGCCGGCAAGAGTCGCGGGTCGGCGGCGGCCGCTGCGGCGTCGACCTCGAGGCCGACCACCAACGGCGACTGGAGCGCCCGGATCAAGTGCGGCACGGCGCGTGGATCACGGCGGACGGCGAGCCCGAACAACGCTTCAGCCCTGGCTTCGCGGCTCGCGTCTTCGGCTCGCGCCAGCAGCGCCGCCCGGATGTCCGGGCCGTCGGCGTCCGACAGCGTCCCCAGGCCGAACGTGGCCCAATCCCTGACTTCCGGGTCAGCATCGCGGCAAAGGCGAAGCAGCGCCACTCGCGCCTCGGGCGTTAGCGGTTGGGGGCTGATCGTGGCGATGGCGAACGCGACCGCGAGCCGCACCTCCGGGCTGGGGTGGTCCGCCAGCGGGAAGATCCGGCCGAGGCTCTCTGCGTTCCCGACGTGACCGAGGGCGGCCACGATCGAGGCAAGGGGCGCGGGACTCTTCTCGACCGTGAGCGACGCGATGAGTGCTTCGACGACCACCGGTCCGCTGTTCGGCTCGACACCCACGACACGGCCCAGGATGTCGGCGCCCAAGGTCCGCTTGCGGTCGAGATCACTGTGCAGCAGGATCAGGGCCGCTTCGAGAACGTCGTCCGGACACTCCGCCAGGATGCCGCCGATCAGATCCCAGCGGCAGTCCTCATCGAAGGTCCCGAGCGCCGCCTCGATGCGAACGTCGAGCGGTCGCATGTAACACCTCTCATTTCGGAGAGCGGCCACCCCTTTGGCCGCACATCTGGATTTCGACGGGACCCGTCCGGCCATCGCCCCGTCGGCCGGGCTTCGCAGTTGCACGTTACCGTTTCGTGGGCGCTCCGGCCCCATGGTCGCGCGTGAGGGAACGGTGTCCCACCCACCGGCTCTGGACCGGTATGAGACTGCCCCGTCACTGGCGGGCGCGTCGGTGCTGCGTCCAGCGGCGCCCCTCGGGCGAGGCAATTTCCGTCGGGCTCTCCGGTCGGGTTCAGACAACGTGCCTACTGGGCCCTCACGCGAAGCACGGATACGCTTCGCCACGCGTCCTTGTTCGGGCGGCGCGGCAGCTGTTGCCGGCGCCGGGCAATGGGAGGGAGATCGACGTGCCTTCGAATCGAACCCGGTGGATCTGTTTGGGCATGGTCACTGCAACGATGCTGGCGGGATGCTCCACTGCGAGCTCGCCGAGTGCCAGTGTCGCCGCCGTGTCCGAGACCACGCGCGCACCCGCGTCAACTCTCGCCGGCGCGATCGCAACCGCGGATCCGGTGATGGCCCAACACGCCGCCGGGGTTGCCAGGGCCACGGCGGTGATCCACGCTCTCGGCGGCGATGTGTCGGCGGACGAACCGACAACCGTTCTCGTGGCTGATCCCGAATCGAACCAGGACGGCGTGTTCGTGCAGATCGGCGATGCCGACCACCGCTGGGAGGTTGGTTGGACCACGCAGGGCGTCTTGCGTTGGGTATTCACAGTGACTCAACCGGGCGATGCAGTCGGACTCACCCAAGCCCAGGCGGCGGCACGAGTCTCGGAGACTCTGGCGCGACTGGGGCTTTCGCTCGGTGCGCCCGATTCGCTCATCTATGGGTCGGACTGGTCCGCCGAGTGGTCGCGCAAGATCGACGGCGTTCCCGCACTCGGCGATGGAACCTCGCTCCACCTGGCTCCGGACGGCAGTTTCGGCTCGTACAGGTTTGTCGAGAGCGCGACAGCTCCGAAGCCGGCGAGTCTGCTGGCGAAGACCCAAGCCTTGTCGAAGTTCCCGTCGTGCAGGAACAGCGCCGCCGGCGCCGCCAAGACCGAGACCTGCACAGCCCAACTGGTCTGGGTCCGGCCGGTGGTGGCTTCGCCGGACGATCCGCTGCGGCTGTGCTGGGAACTCAAGTACCACTGGACAAAGGGCGAGGGTTTCGGCGGCAGTGTCGAGTATCTGGACGCCGGTACGGGCGATCTCGTCGATTCGATGGCGGAGTCGTAGCCGCCGAGAGCCGGCGACGGACGCCCCACGGCGCGGACGCCGGCCTTACTTCCCCTTGGCCGGGTGCACGGTCGTCAGCAGCAGGACGACCGCGGCTCCGGCACATGCCGCTCCGAACCAGAACGGTGCCGGCGGCGCGATCAGGCTCCACAGCAGGCCGGCGATGACCGAGGCAGGCAGGATCATCACGCCCTGGACGGAGTTGAGGATGCCGAACGCCGTGGCTCGCAGCTCCGTCGGGGCCATGTCGGCGACCAGCGCCTTGCCGACTCCCTCGCTCAGGGCGTAGTAAGTGCCGTAGGCGATCCACAGCGGCACGACCCAGATGGCGGACGTGGCGACCGCAAAGCCCGCGTAGCAGAGGGCGTAGATCAACCACGCCGCTGCGATCAGCCCGCGTCGCCCGATCCGGTCGGAGAGTGCGCCGGCCGGCCACGCCACGACGGCATTCGTGGCGTTGAACGCAACGATTGTCAGCAGCAGTGCCAGGAGCGTCAGGCCCAGGTTCTGCGAGCGGAGTGCCAGGAACGCGTCGCTCGAGTTGCCGAGCGTGAAGAGTGCGTTGGCGAGGATGAAGAGCCAGAAGGGCCGAGGGAAGCTGCGCCACTGGGCGCTGTCGCCGACGATCCGGCGCCGCAGACTGAAGGCCGGCGCCGCAACGGGCGCCGAGGCCTGCGCCGGCGCGGGTGCGGGCGCCGCAACGGGCGCCGCGGCNNGCCAGCAATCCGGGCACCAGCGCCAGCAGCACCAGGATCCGGAACGCGTCGGCGGTGAGTTTCGTTGCCGCGCCTTCCGTCAGCCAGATAACCAACGCCGCGACGAGCACGCCCGCAAATGCGCCGGTAGTGTCCATGGCGCGGTGGAGCCCGTAAGCCACGCCGCGGTTCTCCGGAGCCGTGGAGTCGGCGATCAAAGCGTCACGCGGCGACGTCCTGATCCCCTTGCCGATTCGATCGCCGACCCTGCCCAGCAGGACGATCGGCCAGGCCACGGCCGCGAGGTACAGAACCTTGGCCGCGACCGACGTCCCGTAGCCGATACCCACCAGCAGCCGGCGCCTCGACAGCCGATCCGACAGAGCGCCGCTGACCAGCTTCAGCACCGAAGCGGTGCTCTCGGCGAGACCCTCGATGAGGCCGATGACGGCCGCGGGCGCCAGCAGCACGTTCGCGAGATAGAGCGGGATCAGGTAGACCAGCATCTCGCTGGACACGTCCGTGAAGAGGCTGACGAAGCCGAGCGCCACCACATTGCGTGTGACGCCGCGCGTCAGCGCCCTTCGCCAGCGGGGACCGGTTTCGGGTTTACTCGGGAGGGTCGTCGAAGTGGTCATGGCTGCTGAGTCTAGTGCCGGGTCGGCAACTTCGCGGCGTGGCATCGGCACCCGCAACCGCTCCTTGCCGTACAGTTGGCGGCAATGTCACGCTTCGAGATCGTGGACGTAGGCGACGAGACCCGATTCGGGTTGGTACCACCTTGCGCAGACCCTGCCTTCGACCACCGCACCTGCGACTACTGGGAAGACGCCGACCACGGTTCCAAAGCGAGCCGGCCGGGCTGGCTCAGGTCCGGTGCGGGCGCCGCCGGATCCGGCTCGGGCTCGGGCGCCGGTCCGTCTGGCGGAGCGCCGTCGAACCCATTCGCGCCACCGCACGCGGCGAGCGCAAATCCGTTCGCGCCGGCCCGGTCGGCCGCGAACCAGTTCGCTACGGCCTCTGCCGGGCCCGTTCGAAACCCGTTCCTCGACGACCTGGACGACTCCCCCGAAGAGAATCCACTGGCACCGAAGCGGCCGGCGCGGCCCACGATCGCGGCCGAGGCACCGCGCAAATTGCAGCTTCTCGGTAGGGGCCTCGGCGTTTTCGGAACCTACGCCAAGCTGCTCCTCGTCGACGACGAGCCGGCCGGCTACTGCCAGTTCGGGCCTCTCTCGGCCTACCCGCGAGCGCTCCGGCTGCGTGAGTTGTATCCGCAACTGCCCGACGCGCCACTCCCCGCCGTGATTACGTGCATCGCCACGACGGCCGCCGCCCGCCGCTCCGGGCATGCCCTGCGGCTGGTTGCGGAGGTCTGCGGCGATCTCGCCGGCCGGGGCTTCGCCGCCGTGGAGGCGTATCCGGAGACCCGGGCCAGGGAGAACGACACGCCTGCCGCACGACCCGAGTTCTGGCTTCGCGCCGGATTCCAGCTGGCCGTAGACGATGATCGCTACCCCGTTGTGCGCCGTGAGCTCTGAGCTGCGCGCCGTTGCGGCGCGGTCGCCCGGCGAACCACGCGGCGTCCCTCAGCCCCGTCGAACGGCCGTGGTCTTCGCCACGTTGCTGCTCGCCGCCGCGATGGCAGCCTTCGCGTGCGGCCCGGCAGCACCTCCGACTCAGCCGCTCTACACGGAAGTGCCTATCGGGGCCACGGCGTGGCCGGGCGGAACGATCGGGCAGTACGGACTCCACGTCGACCCGACGCTTCTCTCGAGGCTGCCTGCGACGGTCGACGCCTACGCGATCGTGGAGGATCCCGACATCGAAGCCCAGGCCATGGACGATCCGAACGTGGCGAAGGTCTTCGACCGCTACTCAGCGGCGAAGATCGGGGACATCTTCGAACCCGATTGGATCTCCCTGGTGATCGGGCACTTTTCGGCCCCGTCCGGCTCGGACGCGTACGCAGCCGCGTACACGACCTGGGTCGACGACTACGCGGCGGCGGCCTGCTCGCAGGCCGACGGTGTTTCAAGCGCCAGTCAGGAGACGATCAACTTCTGGAACGTCGACGAGGCCCATTGCGGCGGCGGCCCCGTCGTCTACACGCTGTCCCTGCAGGACGGCGTCATCCTGTCCATCGTCGGCGGCGGACCTCTGGATCTGGGCCGCAAGCTGATAGACAGCCTCTACAGCTAGCGAGGGGACCTGTAGCCGGCGGTTGGCAGCCGGCTCGGCAATCCGGCAGCCCACCGGCCCATGACGTTCCTCGCGGACCGGCGCAAACTCTACGGCAACGCTCCGGCCGGGCGGCCGGGCAATCCTCTCGGAGGTTCCGATGGCGATCGAGACCGGCTCCAGGCGCCCCTCAGGTCCGCGCCCGGTTCGTGCCCCGCGCGGCCCGGAACTCAGCTGCAAGGGCTGGGCCCAGGAAGCCGCACTGCGGATGCTGATGAACAACCTTGATCCGGAAGTGGCCGAGCGTCCCGACGACCTCGTCGTGTACGGCGGCACCGGCCGCGCGGCTCGCAGCTGGGACGCCTTCGACGCGATCGTGCGCGAGCTGCGCCGCCTCGAGAACGACGAGACTCTCCTGGTCCAGTCGGGCAAGCCGGTCGGGGTCTTCCGCACACACGAGTGGGCGCCGCGGGTTCTGATCGCCAACTCGAACCTGGTGGGCAAATGGGCCAACTGGGACGATTTCCGGCGTCTGGAACGGATGGGTCTGACCATGTACGGCCAGATGACCGCCGGCTCGTGGATCTACATCGGGACGCAGGGGATTCTCCAGGGCACCTACGAGACCTTCGCCGAGCTGGCCCGACAGCACTTCGGCGGGACGCTGCGCGGCCGAGTGACACTCACCGCGGGCCTGGGCGGAATGGGGGGCGCGCAGCCGCTGGCGGTGACGATGAACGAGGGCGTCGCCCTGATCGTGGAAGTGGATGAGAAGCGGGCTCGGCGGCGGCTCGACATCGGATACGTGGACCGGCTCACCAACTCGCTCGACGAGGCTCTCGGCTGGGCTCGCGCGGCGGCCGCGGCCGGCCGAGCCGAGTCGATCGCTCTGGTGGGCAACGCGGCTGAGATCGAGCCGGAACTGGTGCGCAGGGACGAACGATTCGATGTCGTCACGGACCAGACCTCGGCTCATGATGCCCTCAACGGTTATGTGCCGGCCGGCCTCTCGATGGACGCCGCGGCAGACCTGCGCCGCACCGACCCGGACGAATATCTCCGCCGCTCGATGTCCTCCATGGCCGACCACGTTCGGGCGATGCTGGCGCTTCAGTCGGCCGGATCGGTGACCTTCGACTACGGCAACAACATCCGGGCCCAGGCCCAGACCGCCGGCGTCGCGAATGCCTTCGACTTCCCCGGTTTCGTGCCGGCGTTCATCCGGCCACTCTTCTGCGAGGGCAAGGGGCCGTTCCGGTGGGCGGCGCTCTCGGGCGATCCGGCGGACATCCTCGCCACGGACCGGGCCATCCTGCAGCTCTTCCCCGAAAACGAATCGCTGCGGCGCTGGATCGAGATGGCCGAGGCGCGGGTCCCGTTCCAGGGGCTGCCGGCGCGGATCTGCTGGCTCGGCTACGGCGAGCGTGCGAAGGCCGGGCTGGCGTTCAATGAACTCGTCAGGCTGGGCAAGGTGAGTGCGCCGATCGTCATCGGCCGCGACCACCTCGACTCCGGGTCCGTTGCGTCCCCGAACCGCGAAACTGAGTCGATGCGGGACGGCTCCGACGCAATCGCCGATTGGCCGCTCCTCAATGCACTTCTCAACACCTCATCCGGTGCCAGTTGGGTATCGATTCACCACGGCGGGGGAACGGGAATCGGGTACTCTCAACATGCCGGAATGGTCATCGTCGCCGACGGCTCCAGCCTGGCCGGACAGAAGCTGGAACGGGTGCTGACGGCCGATCCCGGAATGGGTGTCATCCGTCACGCCGACGCCGGCTATGAACGGGCCGTTGAGGTTGCAAAGGAGCGCGGCGTCCGCATCCCGATGCTCGAAAACAATCGGTCCGGCGACCTTTAGATTCGCTGTTCGCAGCAACGGAGGGGAGACAGTTGGGCTCTCGCATCCAGGGAGTGCTGGTTCGGGCCAGGCCTGATCGCGCCGGCCTTACCGCCCTTGAGCGAGCCTATGGCTACCGGCTGTACGAGGTTGCCGGCGCCGGCCTATGGCTGCTCGATCTCGGGATTGCCGAACCCAAGCCCGGTGACCGCGCGGTCACCCGCGCTGCTCGGCCGCTGGCGCCCGGCTACGTCGATGCGCTCCGTGTCCTCGACTCCGACGAGGGCAACCTCGAGCAGCTGGCCTGGCTCACGGCTTCAACCGTGGTTGCCCGGCAGCTTCGCCAGCCTGCGCTCGGGTTCCTGTCGGACGACGACAAGCTCGATTTCGTGACAATCGTCAAGCCCGACGCACTCGAAGTGATCGGTGACAAGCTGGGTCAGTACCTGCTCCGCTGGGAAGGCGGGGCGCTGACCATCCAGCCGTTCTTCAGCGACGCCCCGGGCGAGGAGCCGCCGGTTCCGCCCGAAGAGCTGGCGCTGATTCCGTCCGTGACGTTGCTCGCCACCGACACCCTGGACAAGGGCGAATACCCTCTCCACGGTAACGTCACGGCCGAGCTATCCGGGTTTGCCGATGCCGCATCACGGCTTGGAATCGGCACCGCGAGGTTTGGGCCCGCCGGCTCATTGCAGCTGCTGGAAGTTGCGGGGCTCGAGCTGAGCCTTTGGGATCGGGCCGTAGGCGGTACGCAACTGATTCGCTAAGCGATCTTTCGAATTGTTTGGCGATCTTTCAGGCTAGCCGTGGCAGGACACGGGGTCTAACATCGGCCGTGCGTCGTCCAGCTCCGCAGAGGGAGATCGAATGCTAGCTGATCGCAACGTCAATCGGCCCAGCTACGTGCTGGCACTGCTCCTCGGGGTCGTTGCCCTCGTCGATGCCTTCAATGCCTTGTCGGGCATGCAAGCCATCGATCCATGCGCAGGCCTGTCGAACACGGCCGGCCTACATTGCGGCACAAACGCCGGATGGTTCGTCGACCTGATGACATCGGGCATCTGCGCGGTACTCGTGGCGCTGTTGCTGCTTCGCCCCCATCTATATATCTGGTTCACGATAGTCCTGTGGTCGTTCCTTGCCTTCCTGGCCAACTTCGTCATGAAGTCCAAGGGTTTCGATTACATCGCCACCCTTCGCATGGCCATCTACTTCGTCACGTTCGTCGGCGCCGGCGTTCTGACGATCGTCGATGGTCAGAAGTGGATCTCCGACAAGTGGGCTCGGCGGCCGGCGGGCCAGCCGTGGCAGGGCCAGCCCTATCCGGTTCAGTACGCTCAGCCTCCGGTGGCACCGCCTCCGCCTCCACCGGCTGCTCCCCCGGCTCCTCCGGCAGCCCCCAAGGCCGCTCCGAGGAAATAACCTTCAAACCCAATCACCGGTCGACGCAGGTCGCAAGCCGGGCTTCCCCGCTCAGGGGAGCCCGGCTTCGTTCGTAGCGAGGGCTCCTGCGGCCAGCCGGCTCGGAGCGTTTGGATCCAGGGTCTCGGGCTCATGCGGGATGTCGCGCAGCGACCGCAACGGCGAGGCCAGGACCGGCACCACCGCCAGCGATGAGGCCAGGGCCGCGAAGATCAGAGCGGCGCGGACCGGCACGAACGTCGCGAGGACGCCGCCGAGTATCGATCCGATCGGGATCGTTCCCCAGACGATGAAACGCATCGTCGCGTTCATGCGGCTCTGCATCTCCGGAGGCGTTATCGCCTGACGGAGGCTGATCTGGGCTACGTTGTAGATGACCTGTACCATCCCGGCCACGAACCAGCCCACGAACAGGGTCACGGTCGCGAGGCTCAGGTTCTCCGGCGTCAATGCGATCAGCAGAAACGCCGGCGCGGAGATAGCCGCCGAGACGATGATCGTGCGGCCGATCCCGATCCGGCCGGGCAGCCGGTTCGACAGCGTGGCGCCGGCGAGAAAGCCGACGCTGGCCAGGCCCATGACAGTCCCGTAGAACGCAGGAGGGAGTCTGAGTTCCCGCCAGATCAGGACCGGGAAGATGCTGAAGAGGGCCGCTCCAAAGAGATTCGACGTCCCTGTGCAAGCGGCGATCGGCCGCAGATATCGATGGCCCAGCACGTATCTCAAGCCTTCGGCGATCTCAGCCCGCATCCGCTCCGGCCGGCCGGATGGGCCGATGCGACGTTTCGGAGCCTGCTCGCGACGTTTGATGGCGCTGATGAATCCGCCGGAGATGAAGAAGCTGAGCGCGTCGACGAGGATGGCGAACGGCGCGGCCACGACCGCGATCATGTTGCCGCCCAGGGTGGGCCCGCCGATCTGCGCCACAGACTGGCTGATCTGCAGGTTGGCGTTCCCGTCGACCAGTTCGTCACGTTCCAGCAGCGCCGGCAGGTACGACTGATCGGCCACGTCGAAGAGGGCGGTGAATGTACCGGTGACGAACGCAACCAGGTAGAGCTGGAGCATCGTCAGCCCGCCCGCGACGTAGGCGACCGGGATGGACATCAAGACGACGCCGCGACCGATGTCCGCCGCGATCATCACCGGCCGTTTCCTGACCCGATCGAGCCACGCCCCCGCCGGCAGAGTGAATAGGAGGAAAGGCAGCATCTCGACCGTCGTGAGCAGCGAGACCTGGAAGACGCTGGCCCCGAGCATCGTCAGGGCGATGAAGGGCACGGCGAGAAGCGTGACCTGGCTGCCGACGACCGAAGCGGTCGCGGCTGACCAGATCTTCACAAAGTCGCGCTGCCGCCAAAGCGACGGCCTGGCAATACGGGCGATGTCGGGCCTTCCTTCGCGCGGCATGCTATCGGCGGCACCGCGTTCGGGCATTAGGCGACCAGTCGCATTGCGGCTGACGCCCCGGTACGAATGACGATACCGTACGAGTAGTGACTATTGGCGCCGGGCCACACGGCGGCGAGTCGGCCAACTCGGGTCCGGTGCGTCAACGGAGGCTGCGTGTCCAAGCTCGTCGAGTCCGTCCCGAACTACAGCGAGGGTCGCCGCCCCGAGGTCGTGGACAAGCTGGCGGCCGCCGTGGAGCGGGTTCCGGGCGCTCATCTCCTAGACCGGACCAGCGACATCAGCCATAACCGCAGCGTATTGACGATCGCCGGCGAGCCGGCCGCGATCCTCGAGGCGCTGGAGCGAACAGTCGCCGTCGCCGTGGCCGAGATCGACATGGAGCGCCAGTCGGGCGAGCACCCTCGGATCGGGGCAGTGGACGTCGTGCCGTTCGTGCCGCTCGCCGGCGCGACCATGGCCGATTGCATCGAGCTGGCCCGGACTTTCGCCGCCAGCGTGGCCGATCGTTTCGGGATTCCGATCTACCTGTACGGGGAGGCTGCCACCTCGCCATCGAGACAGCGCCTCGCGGACGTCCGGCGCGGCCAATTCGAGGGTCTGAAGACGCAAATCGGCGAGCCCGGTCGGGAGCCGGATTTCGGCCCCGCGCGGGTTCACCCCACGGCCGGCGCGATGGCCGTCGGAGCGCGGCCCTTTCTCATCGCCTACAACATCAACCTCGAGAGCCGCGACCTGGAGCTGGCGAAGCGTATCGCGCGCCGGATCCGCGAATCGAGCGGCGGCCTGCCGCGAGTCCAGGCCAATGGTTTCTGGATCGAAGAACTCGATCGGGCGCAGGTCTCGATGAACCTGCTCGACTTCCACACGACGCCGATCTGGCTGGTCTGGGAGGCCGTTCGAGCCGAGGCGGCGGCCGACGGCGTCCACCTGGCCGAGTCCGAGTTGATCGGCCTGGCGCCGCTGGCGGCATTGCTCGACGTAGCCGATCATGCCGGCGTCTCCGAGCACATTCCGCAGACGGACCGGCTGGCCGGGGCCGCCACCTTCCTGAAGCTGCGCGATTTCTCGCCGATGCAAGCGCTCGAGTTGCAGCTCGCAGCGGCGCGGAACAAGTGAGTGGCACGTCGCCGGTGAGTGGCACGTCGCCGGAGAGTGGCACGGCGGCCGGCCGAGGCCTGTTGATCGAGGGCGCCGGCGCGATCGCGACCCTGCAGGGCGGCCTGCGCCGTGGCCCGTCGCAAGGACAAGTGGAATTGCTCCGGGGCGAAGACCTGACCGTCGCATGCTGGGACGACAAGATCGTCGCCGCTGGGCCGGCGGACGACGTCCACCGCCGGATCGTGGCCGCCGGCCAATCGCTCGAATCGTTCGCTCGGGTCGACGCCGATGGCGGCCTGGTCACGCCCGGGCTGATCGACGCCCATACCCACCTCGTGTTTGCGGGAACGCGCGAGTTGGAGTGGCAGCTGCGGGCCGGCGGCGCCGGCTATCTGGAAGTCCTGGCGGCCGGTGGCGGAATCCTCTCGACCGTGGCCGCGACGCGCGCCGCATCGGACCGGGACTTGCTGGCCGGGGCCAGGCAGCGGCTGGCGGAGATGCTGGCTTGCGGCACGACCACTGCCGAGGCGAAGTCCGGGTACGGGCTGGATACCGCCACGGAGCTGAGGATGCTGGCGGCGATCGGGCGTCTCGACGCGGAAGGCCCCGTCGAGCTGGTGCCGACTTATCTGGGTGCCCACGCGGTGCCGGCCGAGTATCGCGCTCGCGCCAACGGAACGGACGCGTTCGTGGCCCACATCGTCGAGGACGAGCTGCCTCTCGTGGCCTCGCAGGCGATCGCGCGCTTCTGCGACGTCTTCTGCGAGGAGGGCGTCTTCACCGCGGTCCAGACCGCCCGGATCCTCGCCGCCGCTGCGCGGCTCGGCCTGCAGTTGCGGATCCATGCCGACGAACTGGCGCCGTCCGGCGGAGCGGAACTGGCCGCCGAAATGGGATGCCTCTCGGCCGACCATCTCGCGGCGCCGTCGGATGCCGGCATCGAGGCGTTGGCCCGGAGTGCCGCCGGAGCCCGCCCTGTAGTCGCCACGTTGCTCCCGGCCACCAGCTGGTTCCTCGGCAAGCACCACTTCGCCCCCGCCCGGCGGTTCATCGATGCCGGGGTCCCCGTGGCGCTGGCAACGGACCTGAACCCCGGCACGAGCCCAACCGTGGCCTTGCCGCTGGTGATGTCGATCGCCTGCCTGGAGATGGGCCTGACTCCGGCCGAGGCTTTGTGCGGGGTCACGATCAACGCCGCGTACTCGCTGGGCATAGGGGACACGATCGGGTCCATCGAGCCCGGGAAGCAGGCCGACCTTGTGGTGTGGGAAGTCTCGACCGTCGAGCAGCTGCCGTACTGGCTGGGTACACGGCCGGCCCGAACGGTGGTCAAGCGTGGGCGCGTGGTCTTCGAGCGCGGCTGACCACACGTTGCGGCGTGGTTACCCTGAGCAACTGAGTCCGTGGCAGACTGCGCACGGGAGGACGATGGATGCCGTTGTTCGGACCGCCCGATGTCGCGAGGCTCGAAGCCAAGCGCGATGTGCTGGGACTGATCAAGGCGCTGGGTTTCCAGAAGGATCCGCAGGTGCGTTGCCGAGCCGCCGAGGCGCTCGGCAGGTGTGGCGACCCCCGGACCGTCGAGCCGTTGCTCGTCGCACTCGGAGATCCGGATGCGGACGTCCGATCCGGGTCGGCGAAGGCGCTCGGGCTCCTGCACGCACCGGAGGCCGTCGAGCCACTCCTGAACGCCCTGGACGACGAGCACCACGGGGTACGGGCATCGGCCGCCCGGTCCCTCGGCCTTCTCGCAGACGCTCGGGCGGTCGTGCCGCTGGTCATCGCTCTCAAGGACGGGTACGCGGCGGTTCGCGAGGCTTCGTCCGATGCGTTGGGTGCCATCGGCGCGCCCGCGCTCGACTTGCTGGTTGCGGCCCTGAAGGATTCGGACGGAGCCGTTCGCAAGGGCGCCTCCGAGGCGCTGATCCTGATGGGCGGACCGGCCGTCGAAGCGCTTGTCACCGCCCTCGGAGATCCGCAGCTGCGGAGCATCGCCGGCGCGATGATCGGGCAGATCGGAGACGCGCGAGCGATCGGGCCGCTCGTCGTCGCCCTGTCGGACGACAGCGATCAGATTCGCAAGGCCGCGGCCGAAACGCTCGACCTGCTGGCCTGGAGCCCGGACGCCGGCGAAGGCGGGGCGGCGTACTGGGCGGCGAAGGGGCAGTGGCAGAAATGCGTCGAGATCGGCCGCCCGGCCGTTGAGCCGCTGATCGGGGCGCTCAAGCATCACGACCCCGTCGTGCGCCAGCTGGCCGCAAAGGCGCTCGGCGATATCGGCGACCTCCGGGCAGTGGAGCCCCTGATTGCCGCGCTGCACGGCCGCGAGGACCTGCGTGCCATGGCCGCCACGGCACTCGGCCAGATAGACGACATTCGGGCCGTCGAGCCCTTGCTGGCCGCCCTCAAGGACGGAGCGTCGAACGTGCGCGCCGCCGCGGCCCGAGCGCTGGGCCGGCTCGGCGATGTCGTCGCCGTGGAGCGTCTCATCGCGGCGCTCAAGGACCACGAATCGGTCGTTCGCGGGGCCGCTGCCCAGGCACTCGGCGAGATCGGCGATGGCCGCGCGGTCGAGCCGCTGATCGGCAACCTCAAGGGCCGCGAGGACGTCCGGGTCGCGGCGGCCGTTGCACTGGGCGTGATCGGCGACGCGCGGGCAGTCGAGCCGTTGATCGTGGCGCTGAAGGATTGGCGAGTCTGCGTTCCGGCGGCCGAGGCGCTGGCCCGCATCGGCGCTCCCGCGGCTGCCCCGCTCGTGGCGACACTCAACGACAGGAACGACGCGGTCCGAGACGCGGCCGTCGAGGCGCTGATCGTCCAGATCGGCGCTCCGGCGGTGGCCCCGCTGATCGGCGCGCTCTCGAGCGAGCGCGAGACCGCCCGCGAGGCCGCAGCCGATGCCCTCGATCGGCTGGCCTGGACGCCCGACAGTGGTACGGCCGGGGCGATCTATTGGGCCGTGCGAGGGAAGTGGGAGAGGTGCGTCCTGATCGGCGGTCCCGCCGTGGGGCCGCTGACGGCCGCTGTCCAGGCCTGGCCCAAAGCTGAGATGCGGGCGGCCGCGGCGGGAGCGCTCGGCATCATCGGCGATTCCCGCGCCGTGGACCGGCTCTGCTCGGCGCTGAAGGACGCGGACCCGAACGTCCGCGAAGCCGCCGCCCAGGCGCTCGGCAGCATCGGCGACTCACGAGCCGTCGAGCCGTTGATCGAAGCCGCCAAGGACAAGACCGCGAACGTCCGAAAGACAGTGGCCGTGGCTCTGGGCCGCATCGACGACCCGCGCGCGGCGAGTTTCGTGGCGAGTCTGCCGCGCGAAGCAAGGGCGGCAGCGGCGGCGGACGCAGCGGCGGCGGTGGCGGCGCAGGGAGTGGCGGCGCAGGGAGTGGCGGCGGCCGAGTCGCCGGCGACCGTGGCGCCGGCCGGCGGTGCCGCGACATGGACCCCGACGCATCTGGTCCCGGCCGCCGGCATGGCTGCCTACGAAGCCCCCGATCCAAAGCGCAAACCGACCTGGCAGCTGGATCCGCAGCTGGATCTCGTGGTGGATGAGACCGCCGGCGATTGGGCCAGAGTCCGTGCCGTCAACGGCTGGTGGGGCTGGGTTGACGGGCGGCTCCTCGTCGCAAGGCGCTGAGATCCGGCGGCGTCGCGGATCAGCCTGCCGGCAGTTTCCCGCGCGGCTCCAGAACCACGGTCGTTAGCTCGGCCGGGACCGACGACGGCATCAGCGCCAGCTTGGACTGTGGCGCCGGAGCGGTCGAGACCCCCATCTCGTGCAGGAACTTGGCCAGTGCCTCGGTGGCGTCGGCGTCCTCGCAGACGATCATCGGCACCACGACCTTGGCATCCAGCTGGGCCACGAGTTCCGCGGTCTTGTTCGGCGGAAGCGAACCGCCGACGCTGACGCAGGCAACGTCGATCGGGCCGATGTCGGTCAGCTTGTCTTCCGTCAGAAGATGGCCGATGTCGCCGAGGTGAATGATGTGGACCCCGTCCAGTTCCACGACGAAAGCCACGTTCCGGCCGCGGTCCTTGCCGCGATGCTCGTCGCGGTGGGTTCTGACGCCGGTGATGAGGACGTCCTTGATTTCGTACTCGCCGGGGCCGTCGAGGCAGAAGGCTTCCTCGAGGCTGCTCGGGATGATCGTGCTGCCGTCCCTCGAGAAGCGGCCCTTGCCCTTGGGCAGTGGCGAGTCGTCGGGATGGCTGTAGGTGACGATGTCGCCGGTGATCCCGCGACCGGTGGGACCTACGATCGATTGATAGGCGTCGGCCACGACGACCGCATCCTTGCCGCGCATGCGGACGCACGTCCGCCCGTACCAGGTGAGTTCCATGGGGCTGATTCTTGCACAGGTCGATCCCCGGCCGCTTATCGGTTGAGGCGGCTTCGACTCCCGGCAGTGCCGGCTCTCCCAACGCCTCGAGAAGGCCGCTTAAAGTGGGGACCGGAGGCGCCTGCCCAATCGGCACCTCCGGTCGGAGGGAGGGAGGATGGAACTGTGTTTCATCTCTGGCTTCTTGTCTGTGAAGAACGATATCGCGTCCACGTGAATGAGAGACCAGCAGAGTATTAATAAACCGTAACAAAGTGATCCGACCGGGCGAATCGTACGTGGGGCGGAGCCGTCCCGCCGACCAGTGCCAGGCGATCGACTCCGATGCCCGTCTGGCAGAATGTCCGCATGAGAGTGAATCCCGCTCATCGATCCCGCGGCGCCATCTTCATGGCACTCGCCCTTGCCGTGTCCGGCTGCGGATCGACCGTTTCGTCTGGTGCGCCGGGGGCGTCCGTGGCGTCGGTCGGGCCCACGTCGTTCGCATCCGCCGGCAACTCGAGCAGCGGCGCCCAGTCGATTCAGGTGGTCCTGACCGCCATCGAAGGCCAGGTCGATTCCGTTCGCGGATTGACGGCCGCCAAGCCCGTGACGCCTGTCCTGCTCGACTCGACCGGGCTGGTGGCCAAGCTGACGGCGATCAACAACGCCGAAACGAACCATCAAGCCCTGGCGGACGAGAGCCGGCTCTTCGTCCACCTCGGATTGCTGCCGGCCGGGTCATCGCTCGAGCAATTGGAACTCGCACTCGACGCCGGCCAGGTTGTCGGCTTCTACGACTCCGTCTCGAAGGGCCTGTACGTGCTTTCGGCCTCCGGCGGCGCGGGGCCGGTCGAGAGGCTCACCTTCTCGCACGAATACACGCATGCGCTCCAGGACCAGAACTTCGGGCTGGACAAGCTGGCGATCGACACGCCCGATCAAGGCGACCGCGATCTCGCCCGAATCGCTCTGCCGGAAGGCGACGCGACGCTGTCGATGACGCAGTGGTCGGCGCAGTACATGTCCGCGCTGGACTTGCTCGTCGTTGCGGGGCAGTCGCTCAACTCGGACCAGACCCAGCAGCTCGCGAACGCCCCGGCGATCCTGCGCCAGGACCTGATGTTCCCGTACGAGCAGGGCCTGGCCTTCGTCCAGAGCGTCTACGCCTCCGGCGGCTGGGCGGCTGTGGACCGGATCTACATGCGACCGCCAAGCTCTACTGCCCAGATCCTCCATCCGGAGCTGTACAAGTCGGCCGTCGAACCCGTCAGCGTCACGCTCCCGGCCGTGCCCAAGGCTCTGGGGAGTGGCTGGAAGGCCACGATGCAGGACACGATGGGGGAGTTCCAGCTGCAGGTCTGGCTCGAGGGCGAGAAGCCGACGGATGCGCAGGTCGGGGCGGCAACTACCGCCACCACCGGCTGGGCCGGTGATCGCGTGGGGCTGTACGAGGGTCCGAACGGGGCCTGGGTGGTGGTGCTTCGAACGGCCATGACCGACGACCCGGGTGTCTCCGCGTTCGACAGCGCCGTCGCCGCGAAGGTAGCTACGCTCTCAGGCTACTCGGTGGCGTGCGGCGAGCCGGGCTTCGTGGACGTGCTTGTGGGTTCCAGCAAGTCGGTCGTGGACTCGTTCGGGATATGCCCCACGGCGTTGTAGCGGCGGTCCGTGGCGGCGCGGTCCCCATGCGGCGCGGCCCGATGCGGCGCTCGCCGCCGGAGCGGGCTCGGCCCTACATCGACTCCGGGGCGGAGATGCCGAGCAGGGCCAGGGCCGCCGCGAGTGTCGTCTGCGCGGCCGCGACCAGCGCCAGCCGCCCGTTCGACCGGTCCGGCTCGGCCTCGTCGATGACCCGGGCGTCGCGATAGAAGGCGTGGAACGTTGTGGCCAGATCGGTGGCGTAGGCGGTGATGCCGTGCGTCTCCTCGCTCTCGGCGGCGTCCTCCACGACCTCGGGCAGCCGGATGATCTGGCGGGCGAGTTGAGCTTCGGGCGAGCCGGGCAGGACGCCGGTCAGGAGATCGGCCAGCCGCGGGTCGTTGCCGGCCGGCGGAACCATGCCCGATTCGGCGGCCTTGCGCAGGATCGACGCGATCCGGGCGTGGGCATACTGAACGTAGTAGACCGGGTTCTCGCTCGACTGCTTCTTGGCCAGCTCGATGTCGAAGTCGATGCCGCTCGAAGCGGCGCGTGAGGCGAAGAACCAACGCGCGGCGTCGACGCCGATCTCGCCGAGCAGTTCGTCGAGGGTGATGAACTCGCCCGTCCGCTTGGACATGGCGATCTCTTTGCCGTCGCGAATGAAGCGGACCCACGCGGTCAGGATCATCTGGACGTGGTCGCGGTCGAAGCCGAGCGACTCGGCCGCGGCCTTGACGCGGGCCACGTAGCCGTGATGGTCCTCGCCCCAGATGAAGACGATGCGTTCGTAGCCGCGGCTGAACTTCTCGACGAGATAGCCGATGTCGGCGGCGAAGTACGTCGGGGCGTTGTCCTCGGTCGAGCGCAGGATGACTCGATCCTTGTCGTCGCCGTACTTGGTCGAGCGGAAGACGACCGCGCCGTCCTCCTCGTAGACGTCGCCGGCGGCGCGCAATCGATCGACCGCTTGCTTGACCCAGCCGTCGTTGTGGAGCGTGCTCTCCGAGCGCCAGACGTCGAAATGGCAACCCAGGTGTTCGAGGCTGGCTTCGATGCCGACTCGCACCTGTTCGGAGGCCCAGCGGCCGATCGCCCATTCGACCGGCTCGCCCGCAGGAGCCTCGCCCGACGTGGCCGCCGTAGCCGCAATGTCGGCCGGCAGTTCGCGGGCCATGTCGTAGACGTAGTCGCCGTGGTAGCCGTCTTCGGGGAT
>PMXR01000089.1:0-2884 GCA_003171035.1 Chloroflexota bacterium | reverse complement strand
ATGTGGAGCGGCCCCGTGGGGTTGGCCGAGACGAACTCGACGTTGATGTGCTCGGGATGCTCGGCCACGACGCGGCCCCAGCTCGTGGGGTCGGCGAGGACGCCGGCCACCGCGGCGGCGAGTGCCCGATCCGATAGCCGGACGTTGAGGAAGCCGGGCGGCGCGACGTCGACCGAGGCGATCGGCGAATTGGGGTCCGTGGCCGTGGTGGTGACGTGGGCGGCGATGGCTTTGGCGATCTCCATCGGCGCGCGGCGGTACGGCTTGGCCAGCTTCATGGCGAGGTTGCTGGAGAAGTCGCCGAAGCTCGGGTCCGACGGCCGCTCGATCATGATGGCGAGCGGCGCGGCGGCCGGCGCAGCGGGCTCAGTGGCGGCGCCCGCCGGGGCCAGGTCGGCCTGGGCGCGCTGCCACGCGGCGGCGATGGCTTCGCGGACCTGGGATCGCAGGCTGGTCGTAGCTTCGGAGGTCATGTGCGAATGGTAGCGAGCCCGGCGCGGTTGCGCGGCTCGGAGTGCGACTGGCCGCGGCGGATCGGCGGGGAGTGGCGCGGCCGGCGGGGAGTGGCGCCAGTTCGGCAGTTGTCCCTCAATGTCGCCCCGGGTGACCCTAACCGGAAAACCCGGCGTTCTCACCCGCTCTGAGCGGGCAGCCCACGCTCAAGACCGGCTCGCCGGACGCCCGCCACGGCCCAGGACGCCACGTAGCGTCACCCGGGGCGACATCGGGCAAGAACCTGGCGCCCGCCACGGCCGGGCCGCGTCAGCGGGTGGCCTCCACGGTGGCCGCCGCTCGATCGGCCCCGAAAACGCCCAGATCCGTCGGCCCGAACGCGACACTGGCGCTGATCGCCAGCTGGAGTCGCGGGCCGGAGAAGTCGAAGCGGAACTTGCAGCGAGGGGCGTCGGTGTAGAGGCAGACGTCGAGTTCCAGGCAATCCGGGCGCGGCCAGACGCCACTAGCAATCAGAGGCAAGCCGCGCCACTGGGGCACGAGCGCGGACGTGCCCTTCCGCCACTCGCCACGCCCGAACTCCACGATTCGCGGCCGCCCGTCGGCGCCGCTGCGCACTATCAGCCGCCCGCCGCCGGGCGCGAACTCCAGGCGGAGAGTGCCGATCTGGAATGGGTTCGGGTCGACGGCGAAGTCCACTCCGTCGAGATCCGCTTCGAGCGGCGACGCGGACGCGCCCGGTTCGGGAGCCAGCCGCAGGGCCGCGAGTCGTGACACAAGCGCCTGCTGCGCGGCCGAATCCTCGGGCAGCGGCGCGGCGGCCAGCCGTGGAAGAACCAGGTTCCACAACGTTTCCGTGACCAGATGCATCGGCCCGATGCCGGCGGTCATAGCCACCACGAGATCGGCGTCGGGCACGACGATGCAGAACTGGCCGAACGCGCCGTCCGCGCGGAAGCTGTCGTGGCGGCCGCGCCAGAACTGGTAGCCGTAGCCCTGGCGCCAATCGGGGTTGGGGTTGAAGCTCGGCCGGGATTCAATCTGGACGGAAGTCGCGGCCTCGATCCACTCGGCGTCGATGAGCCGCCGCCCGTCCCAGACGCCCTTCTGCAGGTAGAGCTGGCCGAACCGGGCGATCTCCTCGGTTCGAAGCTCGAGGCCAAAGCCGCCCATCGCGACGCCCTGAGAGTCGGACTCCCAGGCCGGCCGATCGATGCCCAGCGGTTCGAACAGCCGGGGTTCGAGGTAGTCGACGAGGTTGAGGCCGGTCCGCTTCTGGACGATCGCCGAGAGCATGCAGCTGGCGGGCGTGTTGTACACAAAGCGGGAACCGGGGGCTTCCGGCACCGGCAAGGCGAGGAAACGACGTATCAGGTCGCCCTGGCTGTCGTGCTCCGCCTGGTCGACCGTCTTCTCGTCGTGGCCGGTGCACATCGCCAGCAGGTGGCGGACCTTCATCGCGGCCAGGTTCGAGCCGACCTGGGCCGGCGCCTCGTTCGGGAAGAACGAGAGGACGGTGTCGTCGAGGCCGAAACGGCCCTCGGAGATGGCCATCCCGACGGCGGTGGCCGTGAAGCTCTTCGAGACCGAGTAGAGCGTGTGCGGCAGATCGGGGCCGTTGGGCGCCCACCAGCCCTCGGCCGCCACCTCCCCGTGGCGGACGATCATCAGCGAGTGGAAGTTGGGGGCGATCCGCTCCAGTTCGTCCAGCCAGGCCAGAACCGCGTTCGACGGAATGCCGAGTGACTCGGGCGTGGCCCGGACCAGCGTCTTCTCCATTGGCGAAGAGTATCGGGCCCGGCACACGGAAGAGAGGCCAACGCCACGCGGCGCCGAGCCCGACCCAAGAAGAAGGGGCGAGCGCCGCGCGGCGCCCGCCCTCTGCGAGTGGCGAAGAATCGGGCGTGACCTAGTAAGGCCAGACCCAGTTGGCGATCTCGGGGACGTCCTCGCCCTCGGCTCGGGTGTAGGCCCGGGCTTCGGTGCGCTTGTCCTCCATCAGCTGGCGGATATGGCCGGCCTTCGGGCCAAGCCCGGGGATCCGGTCGATGGCGTCGATCACGAGATGGAATCGGTCCAGGTCGTTGAGCATGACCATGTCGAACGGAGTGGTGGTCGTGCCCTCTTCCTTGTAGCCGCGGACGTGGATGTTGTCGTGGCCGTTGCGGCGATAGGTGAGGCGGTGGATGAGCCACGGATAACCGTGGTAAGCAAAGATGATCGGCTTGTCGGTGGTAAAGAGCGAGTCGAATTCCTTGTCGGTCATGCCGTGCGGATGTTCCGTGTCGGGCTGGAGCCGCATCAGGTCCACGACGTTGACGAAGCGGACCTTCACTTCGGGCAGGTACTGGCGGATGAGATCGACTGCGGCCAGAGCCTCCAGGGTGGGCACGTCGCCGCTGGCGGCGATGACGACGTCGGGCTCGCCGCC
>PMXR01000099.1 GCA_003171035.1 Chloroflexota bacterium | reverse complement strand
CTAGCTGCCGGCGGAAGGGCCGGTCCGCGAACCTTGGTAGCGACCGCCGCCCGTCCACGCCGGCTACGAGCTTCGCCAGCCCGGCAATCCCCGGCGCGGCGCCGACGGCGTTCGCCAGGCCCGGCGCGATCTGCGCCAGGTGCGCCCACCAGTGGATCAGGCCCATGGAGTACGCGACCCGCGGCCGCAATCGGTGGGCGTAGTGATGGGCCATGAACTCCGCCTTGTACGTGGCGACATCCACCCCGACCGGGCAATCGTTCCTGCAGCTCTTGCAGGCGATGCACAGGTCTAGGGCCTCGAGAACGGCATCGCTGCGCCACAGGTCGGGCAGCGCCTCGCCTTCCAGCATCTCCCACAGCAGGCGGGCCCTCCCTCTGGTGGAGTGGCGCTCCTCGCGCGTGGCCTGGAAGGTCGGGCACATGGCCCCGCCCGATTCGCGGCGGCACTTGCCCACGCCGACGCACCGCGCCACGGCCCGAGCCAGCGAGCCGCCGTCGTCGGGGAGGCCGAAGATCGTCCTGGGGTCGGCGAGCGCCAGGGCGGGTCGCAGGTCCGCGTCCAGGGGCAGGGGATCCACGACCTTGCCCGGGTTCATTCGCCCGCGCGGATCCCAGATCGACTTGAACTCGCGGAACGCCCCCACCATCTCCGGCCCGAACATGCGCGGCAGCAGCTCGGCCCGTGCCTGGCCGTCGCCGTGCTCGCCCGAGAGAGAGCCGCCGTGCCGGACGACCAGGTCGGCCGCCTGCTCGATGAAGGAGCGGAAGGCGCGCAAACCCTCGGGCGTGCGAAAGTCGAATTCGGAGCGCAGATGCACGCAGCCGTCGCCGAAGTGGCCGTAGAAGGTGCGTTCGAACCCGAACTTGCGGATCAGCGCGTCGAGCTCGCGCATGTAGGCGCCCAGCCGATCGGGCGGGACGGCCGAATCCTCCCAGCCGGGATACGTGGAAGGCTTGCCGGGGACCACGGCCGTGGCGCCCACGGCAGATTCGCGCAGGGTCCAGAGGGCTTGCTGCTTCGCTGCGTCGCCGACCACGCGGGCCGACCCGCGGCCGCCGAAACGCCCGGCAGCCCCGCGCGCCTTCGATTCGGCTTCACGGGCTGTCTCGCCGCCGAATTCGACCAGCAGCCAGCCGCCGCCCTCCGGCAAATCTTCGATCGCCGCCTGGTTCAGCCCTTTGCGCCGGCAGGCCTCGACCAATCGGTCGTCGAACCCCTCCAGGCCGATCGGTCCGGCCGTCATGATCTCAGGCGCTCGATCGGCCGCCGTGAAGATGTCCGGGAAGCCGAGAACAAGCAGGGCCCGACCGGGCGGGCTGGCGACGAGCCGAACAGTCGCCTCCAGGATCGTGACGCAGGTGCCTTCGGTGCCCACCAGCGAGCGGGCGACGTCGAAACCGTTCTCCGGGAGAAGCGCCTGCAGCGCGAAGCCCGAGACCAGGCGGGGCAGCTTTGGGTAGCGCCGGCGAATCAGCGCCGCGTGGCGATCCCGGAGGGAGCGGAGGGAGCGGTAGATCTCGCCCCGCGGTCCCTCCTCCGCGCAGATCTGTTCCAGCTCCTGGTCCGTTGTCCGGCCGACCGTCAGACGCAGCCCGTCGTAGGTGAGCACGTCCAGCGACTCGACGTTGTCGCTCGTCCGCCCGGCCATGATCGAGTGGGCGCCGCACGAGTCGTTGCCGAGCATGCCGCCCAGGGTGCAGCGGTCGTGCGTGGCAGGGTCCGGCCCGAAGGTCAGGTGGTGGCGTTCCGCCGCCGCGCGCAAGTCGTCGAGGATCACGCCGGTCTCGACGCGGGCGAGGCGCCGTTCCGGGTCCAGCTCGACGATGCGGTTGAGGTGGCGCGAGACGTCCACCACGACGGCCCGGTTGGTGGCCTGGCCCGCCAGGCTCGTGCCGCCGCCGCGGAGCGTGAGCGGCGCCTCGTGGTCGCGGCAGACGCGGATGACCTCCGCAAGATCCTCGGTGTCGAGCGGGCGCACGACGCCGATCGGCAGCTGGCGGTAGTTGGACGAATCGGTGGAGTACAGGGCCCGGTCGCCCGCGGTGAACTGGACCTCGCCGCGGACGTGGGCGCGCAGGTCCGCGGCAAGGGATTCGCGGCCGGCAAGCAGGGCGGTGGATGGGCCGCTGGTGGCTGCCGGGGTCGCGGTCGGGTCTGGCATCGGTTGAGCATAACGGTCGAGTCGCAGCCGGGGCGTCGCGCCCAAGCTACGGGGACCGGCGGTGGCGGGCGGTCACGTACGGGCTACTGCACTGAGCGGTCGATGCGTTCGGGCTGCCAATCCGGGCCAAGGGCTTGGTCGTGTCTGCTGTTCGCTGCTCAAGTAGTCTCTCCGCTGGGACTCCATCGAACCTTTTCAACCCGGGCCGTGTCTGGATGCACGTCGCGGTCGAAGGGTCGCCGAGAATGGAGTCGAACGAATGGAGGGGACGCTCAGGGTGCTGATTGGGACGGCGGCCGAGGAGATGTCCGCGGCGTTCATCCATCTCGCCGAGCCGGAACTGCCGGGTGCGTACCGGTTGGCCGGCTTCCTCCTGCGGGACGCCTCGGAGGCCGAAGACGCCACGCAGGAGGCAATCCTCAAGGCCTGGCTGGCCTGGCCGAGACTGCGCGATCGCAGCAGTTTTGGTTCCTGGTTCGATCGGATCGTCGTCAACGTCTGCAAGAACCGGTTGCGGGATCGCAAGGGGATACGGCCGCTGCCGCTGGATGAGCAGATGGGCAACGAGATCAGGACGGCCGATCCGTTTCGCGCCGCTCTGGCTCGCGACGAGGTTGGGCGCCTCGTGGCGACCCTCAGTCCGGACCATCAGACGCTGCTCGCGCTCAGATTCTGGCGGGACCTGTCCCTCGAGGAGATAGCTGAACGGTTGGAGCTGCCACTCGGCACCGTCAAGTCGAGGCTCCACTACGCGCTCCGCGCCCTCCGATACGAACTGGATCGCCAGACCAGGGAGGCTTCTCGATGAGCCGCTTCGATTCCGACGAGGAGCTCGAGCGACGGCTCCGGAACATCGGGGCCGATCCACAGCCGCCGGTGGCACGGTCCCTCAATCACTACTTGCATCAGCTCCCAGAAGCGCATCCTGTGTCGGCTTCTCGTTTTGCCGGCCTCGGCCGAGGCGCTGTCAAACCGACCCGACCCACCTCGATGGCAGCCATGCAACCGGTTCTGGCGCCTGGCCGGTTGCATCTCAAGGTCATGGCTGGAATTGTCGCGGCGCTCGTCGTGGCCCTCGCCGGTTGTGTCCTCCTGGCTGCCCAGCGCTACGCCGAACCTGTCGCCGCCTCGCAAGCTGCCGCCAGGTCTGTTCCGGCCAACGAGCAGTGGACCGGCATCGAGTGGCACGACATCACCGCCACCTCCGGCGGGCTATTCTCCAAAGACCCCTGGGAGACCAGCATCGGCAGTGGCACCGTCGTGGCGTGGCCGGGCGGACTGGCGGCGAGCACCGGTTCTGGGGTGTGGACCTCTATTGATGGGCGGTCCTGGAGCCGTGTCTCCGGCCCTGAATACGTCCCATACCTCGGGGCGCTGGGCGGCCAGCTGCTCGCTTTCTCGCAGCCCGTCGCTTCGTGCGATGAGACCGCGGCGGGGCCGTGCCTGACCTCGAGCAGGATCTGGACCTCGACTAACGGGGTCGATTGGACATCCTCCTTGTTGCCGTTCTCTGGGTCCGTGATGAGCCTGACGACCTCATCTGAGAGTGCAGTGATCTGCGTTCCAGCCCCGACCAGCGCGGACGTTACCGATCCCAAGCTGCTCTACGTCACCACCGACGGCATCAACTGGCGCGAAGCGTCCACCCCCGACGACATGTCGAAGAGCTTGGATCTGCAGGTGGTTCGGATACCCTCGGGCTACATGGCCTTGGGGGAAGCCAGGCTTGGCGACCAGAGCACCCTTGAGTACTGGGCTTCCGGCGATGGATTCACGTGGTCACGGATCTCGCCCACGCTGCCCAATGGCCAGACGCTCGACATGGGGATCTATCTGGGTCTGCTTGGGTCCGATAGCCTGGGTCTGCATTCATCGGACGGCGTCAGCTGGACCCTCGATGAGGACCAAGCCCCACTATGGACGAGCGGCTCGTTCCCGTTCCAGGCCCTCGCGGACGGGCGGCACATCCTGGTTGCCGATGGCTGGAACACCACCTTCTACGTCAGCGTTGGCGACGGTCACTGGCGCGTGCTCGATCAGGGTGGCGACATCGGCAGCCTGCCCGGCGGCGGCCAGGCGTGGCTGCTTCCGGATGGCGTCCTATACGCCGGTGGCGGTCGGCTCTTCTTCGGGCAAGCGACATCCGGTCGGGCCGTACAGGGATCGCTTCGGCCCGCGGCCACGATCACTCCACCGCCAACGCCCCCAGCGGCTGCTTCGCCTTCGACGACCCCGTCTTCGGTGATTCCAGCGCCAACGAGCCAGCCCACGTCGACGCCGACCGGATAGTGACGAACCCTGTGCTACGATCGGTGCGTTCACGGCGTTGACCGAGAGGAGTAGCGCCGCCATCCGGCGATCAGAGAGCGGGACCCGCGCCGAAAGGCGCGAGGCTGAAAGCCCCGCAGTCGGAACGGCGCGAACGTAGCTCGCGAGTTGTGCGGGAGGCGCCCGATAGCGCGCCCAGAGGGCGACGCCAAACATGGCGGCCGGGACGACCGGCGCCGGGTGAAGCCGAACCAGCAGGTGGTACCACGACCCGTTCGTCCGCTGGACGAGCGGGTCGCTTGATTGACGGAGCGAGCGATGGCGGACGGTGCGAAGACGCGGAAGCCGGGGGGAAGCAGCGGCGCGGCCGATCGCGGCGGCGCGGCCGACCGGGGCCGCGCGGCCGGCGAGACGGAGCTGGCGAAGGCATACCGGCCCGGCGAGGTCGAGCACGCCATCTACCAGCGCTGGCTCGACGCCGACGTCTTCAATCCCGACGGCAAGGGCTCGCGCGCCGACTGGAGCAAGCAGCCCTTCGTCATCATCCAGCCGCCGCCAAACGTGACCGGTTCGCTGCACCTCGGCCATGCCCAGCGCTCCACGGTCGAGGATCTGATGACCCGGCACGCCCGAATGCAGGGCCGGCCGGCGCTCTTCCTGCCCGGCCTGGACCACGCTTCGATCGCCGCGCAGTACGTCCTGGATAAGCTTCTCGCGAAGAAGGGCGAGACGCGACAGACCCTCGGCCGCGAGAAGTACCTCGAGGCGATGTGGGAGTTCGTCCGCGAGACACGGCAGACGATCCTGGGCCAGCAGCGACGGGTCGGCGCCTCCCTGGACATGACGCGTCTCCGCTTCACGATGGACGAGGTATCCGCGCGCGCCGTGCGCGAGGCCTTCCTGCGCCTCTATCGCGAAGGCCTGGCATACCGGACCGAGGCCCTCATCCACTGGTGCCCCGGCTGCCGGACCAGCGTTTCGGACCTGGAGGTCATTCCGGGCGAAACGACCGGCAGCCTATGGACGATGCGCTATCACCTGATCGACGAGAAGACCAGTGCCCCCGATCCGAACGCCTGGATCGCGGTGGCCACGACGCGCCCGGAGACGCTCCTGGGCGACACGGCCGTGGCCGTGAACCCGGAGGATCCGCGCTACACCGCCCTGGTCGGCCGCCAGGCCATGATCCCGTTCGTCGATCGCGCGGTGCCGATCATCGCCGACGCGGTGGTGGATCGGGCTTTCGGGACCGGCGCGGTCAAGATCACCCCCGCCCACGACCAGGACGACTACGAGACGGGCAAGCGCCACGGCCTGGTGATCATCACCGTGCTCGACGACGCCGCCCGCATCAACGAGAACGGCGCGCAATTCGCCGGGCTTGATCGCTACGAGGCCCGCCGCCAGATCGTGGAAGCCCTGCAAGCCCGCGGCGACTTGGAGTCGATCAAGGCCCACGAGATGCTCCTCGGCCGCTGCCAGCGCTCCGACGACGTGGTGGAGCCGCGGCTCAAGACGCAGTGGTTCGTGCGCGTGGCGCCGCTCGCGGCAGCTGCCCTGGAGGCGACCCGCTCGGGCAGGACCCAGATCCTGCCGGAGCGCTTCGTCAAGGTCTGGGAACACTGGATGACCGAGATGCGCGACTGGAACGTGAGCCGCCAGCTGTGGTGGGGCCACCGCATCCCGGCCTGGTACTGCCCGGACGGCCACACGACGGTGACGGCCGACCTGGCCGGGCCGGCGGCTTGCGAGGTTTGCGCCCGTCCGGCCGCCGACCTGCGCCAGGACGAGGACATCTTCGACACCTGGTTCAGCTCGGGCCTGTGGCCGTTCTCGACCCTCGGCTGGCCGGAGAAGACGCGCGACTTCGAGCGTTTCTACCCCGGCTCGGTCATGGAGACCGCCTACGACATCATNNGCCCGGATGATGATGCTGGGCATTCACCTCACCGGCCAGGCGCCCTTCCACACCGTCTACCTGTCGGGCCTGATCCGCGACCCGTACGGCCAGAAGATGTCCAAGACGAAGGGCAACTCCGTCGATCCGCTCGAGACGATCGAGGAGGTAGGCGCCGACGCGCTGCGCTTTGCCCTGGTCAACGGCACGGCGCCCGGCAACGACTCCCGGCTGGGCGCCGAGAAGCTCGAGAACGCCCGCAACTTCACCAACAAGCTCTGGAACGCGGCCCGGTTCGTCCTGGGCGCGCGTCCGGCCTCGATTCCAGCGGGCGCGCCGAGGGAACTGCCGGCGCGCGACAAAGTGGGTCCGGCCGACCGCTGGATCCTTTCGAGGGCTGCGGCGACGGTGGCCGCGGTGGACGAGGCAATGAGCCTGTACGGGTTCGGTGACGCCAGCCAGATCCTCTACGAGGCGATCTGGAACGAGTACTGCGACTGGGCCGTGGAGCTGGCGAAGATTCGCCTCGGAGACGAGCGCCTCGGCGTGGACGAACGCGAAGCCACCTGGTGGACGCTGGTCGAGGTCCTCGATACGTACCTGCGGCTCCTCCATCCAATCATGCCCTTCGTGACCGAGACGATCTGGGAGCGGCTTCCCCACGGGGCTCAGGACCCGAGCCTGCTGATCGTCGCCGACTGGCCGACCATCGATGCCGATGCCGCCGACGCGGCCGCCGAGATGGAAGTGGCCGCCCTGATCGACCTGGTGCGGGCGGTGCGCAACGCGAGATCCGAGGCCCGCATCGAGCCGGCCGCGTGGCTGCCCCTGGACGTCTACGTGCCCGAGTCGCTCGGGCCCACCTTCGAGGTGCTTCGGCCGGCGATCGAGCGACTGGCGCGGGCGAAGCCCCTCGGCCGCGAGCTGAGCCCCGAATCGGTTCGGCGGGGAGTGGCCGGCGGCCTCTCGGTGATCGCCGGCGAGATCGAGGCCGTGGTCCGTCCGGCGGCGCGGGACGAGGCCCAGGACGAGCGCGACCGCGCCCGCCTGGAACGCGAGCTGGCCGAGGCGCAGGGGCTCCTTGCCGCCGCCCGCGCCAGGCTCGCCAATGAGGCGTTCATCTCCAAGGCGCCGCCGGCAGTGGTTGACGGCGCGAAAGCGCGAGCGGCCGAGCTGGAGGAACTGGTGGCGAGGCTCGCCGAACGGGTCAGCGGCTAGCCGTTGCGGCCCAGATCGCCGCTTCAGAGAGCGCAACGCCCCATTCGGCGCCACTCGGACACGCGACCGTACCGGCGCAAACGGCGTCGGCGCACGATAGGATACGTGCAGGTTCGCCACACCTTCGAGGGACGACCGTGCCGCTCTTCCGGAAGACCAAGAAGTCCGCCCAGGTCAACACACCGCCAGCCGTTGAAGAAGTCCCCGCACAGGACTTCGTGTTGAAGCTCTCGTACTCGGCGAAGAGCAGCGAGAGTGTCCGCATCAAGACCGGTCCCAGCGCCGTCGCTCGGCTGGCGCGGATGCTCGACGGCTACGTGCAGGGCGAGCCGGAGCTCGCGGAACCGTACCCGGTCGAGTTCGGTGAGGCGGCCCCGTTCATCGTTCGCATGCCCGACGCCGCTGAGTGGCTCACCTACCACCGCAAGCGGCTGCCCGTCACGCGCCACGCCCTCGTCGTGTTGGAGTCCGTCGATGCGATCGATCTGGCCTTCGACACGTTCGTGGGTGGTCTCCTGGACGGTGAGCTCGATACCTCCGGATACCCGGAGTACAACGCCATCGTCGGCGGTGTCGCGTCGCACTGGGACGAGATGAACGGCGATATGATCGTTCGCGCCGTCGTCGGCTGGGGTGGGAAGGGCGCGCGCGGCGATACGGATCGGAATGCGTCGCGGATCCTGGCCGGGCTGTTCGGCAACATCGCGGCCGACCGGCACGCCCTGGGAATCGTGGCTGTGGAGCGACCAGTCACCGGCACCAAGGCGGACGGCCTGGTTTGCGCCCACTGCGGCTTCAACTCCGCGCACGTGCGGGCTTTCTACTGCCCCAAGTGCGGCATGCGCATGACCCGCACCTAGCGGCGCCTGGAGAGCCCCGTGCCCACCTACGACTACGTCTGCACAAGCTGCGGCCACGAGATGGAGATCATGCACTCCCTTCACGCTCACGGCCCGGATGCCTGCCCCTTGTGCGGCGCGCCGATGAAGAAGACGTTCGGCGTGCCCACGGTCCACTTCAAGGGGACCGGCTGGGCCCGCAAGGATCGGGCCACGGCAAAGCCTGCGAAGGTTGGGCCAAAGGATCCCGGGTCGAGCGCTGCATCGGAGGCGGGTTCCGGTTCCGGCGGGTCGACCGTTGGCTCGTCCGACGCGTCGGCATCGTCGGCGCAGTCGGCGCCGTCGGCAGAGAAGGGCTCGGACTGACCGATGTCGAAACCACCGACCGACTGGATCTCCCTTTCGGAGGCGGCCGAATTGCTCGCGGCTTCGAATGTCCGCTTCACCACCGATACCATCGGCCGGTGGGCCCGGACCGGCCAGCTCCAGAGCATCAAGCTGGGCAACCGGCGCTTCGTGCGAAAGGCCCAGGTCCGGTCGCTGCTGCGACCGCACGGCACGGTCCACGGCGAGGACCTGCAGCCCGGGTTGTTCGAAGACCTCGACGACTAGCGTCCGACGATGATCGGCGCGGGGGAGATGTCAGCCCTGCCGGGTACCGCAGCGGCGGCAGTAGCGGGCTTGCGTCGAAACCGGCAAAGCGCAGCTGTGGCAGACGCGGACGGTGCCGCGGTCCAGCACCCGCTGAGCCGACTCGGCCCAGAGGGCGGCCACGAGAGGCGACTCCGGCATCTCGGCCTGCTCGACCCGGCCGGCGGCCACAAATGACGATGGGACGTCGGCCTGGGGAAGGGGCCACAGCGCAGTCGGGCTGGCCTGGGATGGCCACCGGGCGCCGACCGGCGGCCACGGAGCGACCGGGGCCGGGGAAGGCATGTCGGGTTTGGTCGCGGCCCAGCGGTCGGTGGATACCGGCGGCATGGTGAACAGCGGCTGCTGGGCTAGCGTCGCCTGATCGGGCTCGGGCTCGGTGGACCGGACGGGTTCGGCTTCTCGCTCGGGCTCGGGTGCGAGCGTTGCGAAAACGATCGGCGCGGAGGCCGCGGCGACACGACTCTCAACCTCTGCCCTCGCCGCGCTTGGCTCCGGAATTGCGGGCGGGACTGCGTCGGCGGGTGCCTCTCTGTCGCTGGCGGCAGCATCTGTGTCGGCCCACCAGTCGTGGCGCTCGATCGGGCGGTCGATCCATTGCGTCGCCGCCGGCCACGGCGTGGGTTCCGTGCCTCTCTGTCGGGGCGCTTTGGCGGGCCTGGGTGTCCTCGGCGCCGATTCGTGGAGAGTGGCGTCTGCCGTGGCCCGGTGACCCAGCAGGCGGCCGATGGCGGACTCGGCGTGCGGCTCGGACTCGGCGTGCGGCTGCGGCAGCTCGATCGGATGTCGGAGCGAACCCAGCAAGTCGAAGTCGGACGAGGGCCCCTTCCTCGGGGCGGGTGTCTCGGGCTCCCAGGCGCCCTGTAACGGCCGTTCCGGCTCGGGCCGGTGAGCCGGTTTGGGTTCGGTCATACGAGCCGCGTCCTCGGCGAGCGTGTGAGACGGCGTGAATGCCTCGACGTCGGTGTCTCCGGCCCGAATGGCCGGGGTATCAGGTTCATCCTGCGACGGAGCGTGGCGCAGCTGCGCCTCGATAAGACGGAGCTCCTCCGGAGTGAGCGTCATCTCGGCGTTGGCGGGCTCGTCGCTCAGGGGCCAGAGGGTCCAGCCGTCATCGCCCGACTTCCAGGCTTGCGACTGAGCCCGCAGTTGCTGGGCCGCCGACCGCTCTTCCTCCGAGACTCTGGCGGGCTCGCGGGGCTGCTGGGGCCGAGGTTGGGGCTGTGGGCGGGGCAGCGGACGCGCCGGCGGCTCCGTCTGCTCCGCAGGCTCCGGCCTGGGCGGCTCCACGGGAGAGTACGCGGCAACTTGCGACAGAGGCGCGGCCTGCGCAACTGGAATGGCCGGTGCCGTCTCCAGGAGGCCGTGGCCATCACCGACGGGGCGAGGGGAGGTCCGCCCGGGCAGCGGATCCGCGTCGGGCCAGGGCACGGCATCCGGAGAGCCGGCGGGCCTCGGCGCGAGGTCCGCCAAAGAGGGAGCTTTCGCGGTACCTCCGAGATCCTGGCGAGAGACGGGCGTGCGAACGATGAGATGGTTCTGCGGCGCGACCGGCTCCTGGTCCCACAGCGGAGCGCACGAAAGGCACGCGCTCTGGTTCTCGTTCCAGCACTTCTCGCAGGCATACTGGCGACAGGTCATGCAGAAGTTGAAGGTGCGATGGAACTCCTCGGTCACGCGCGACGACTCGTCCTTCGTGACGTCGATGCGGGCCGCGGCCATGGCCTCGTCCATCGACGTTCCGTCGGTCATGACGAAGTTCTTCAGGCCCTTCGCCAGGAGGCGCGCACCGTTCAGCGACGACCCCTTGGCGGGGCTCGGACCGAAGGTGTAGCAGGTGCCGCACCGCTCGCAATACGAGTCGGTGAGTTCGCGCATCTGGTGCTCCGATGTCCTTTGTCAGTTCCGAGCGCTGTCAACCGTGCGCTCGCCCGTGGAGGGTACGCCGTTGTACCGGCCCAGTGAGCCGCCCTGCTCGTACTCATGGCGGAATCCGAAGGTCCCGCTTTTTGCAAGGCGACTCGCAAGGCTGCCAGGATATGGCTACTCGCAACCGGTGTCGAGCACCCGGTTGGCGACCGCCCCCTGCAGGCGACCGCAGGACGTACCGGCGTCGGTCACACGCGCTAGCGGCAGGCCGTCTGGGCGTAGTATGTTGCGTCCCCCAGGGGTTCCTGGAAGGGGCCATGGCCGGAAACCGACTCTGCGACTCGCTCGCGGATCATCAACGAACCTCTGAGGGGGAGAAGAGAGCCCGATGACGAGCATTCAAGAGACCGGCGAGCGAGTTGCGGCCAACGTCGAACGCGTGATCGTCGGCAAGAGGCAGGAAGTTCGCCTGACGCTGGTCGCTCTGCTGTGCCGGGGTCACCTGCTGATCGAGGATGTGCCCGGTACGGGCAAGACGATGCTGGCCAAGGCCGTGGCCCGCAGCCTCGGCTGCAGCTTCCGCCGCATCCAGTTCACGCCGGATCTTCTCCCGTCGGACGTGACGGGCCTTTCGATCTACAACCAGCGGACTCAGGAGTTCGAGTTCCGGCCGGGCCCGATCATGGCCCAGGTCGTCCTGGCCGACGAAATCAACCGAGCCACGCCCAAGACTCAGTCCTCCCTGCTCGAATGCATGGAGGAGCATCAGGCCACGATCGACGGCACCACCTACGCGATGCCCGAGCCGTTCCTTGTGATCGCCACTCAGAACCCGATCGAGTATGAGGGCACGTTCGCCCTGCCCGAAGCTCAGCTCGATCGGTTCATGCTGCGTATCCGGCTCGGCTACCCCAGCCCGGACGACGAGCAGAAGATCCTCGACGAGCAGAAGATCAGCCATCCTCTCGACGAACTCGGCGTCGTCCTGGACGCCGGCAGCTTGCGCGACCTGCAGGTGGCGGTCCGCGAGACGTATGTCGATCCCAGCGTCGCGGACTACATCGTTCGGTTGGTAACCGCGACTCGAACGCACCCCGACGTGTATCTGGGTGCGTCTCCTCGCGGGTCGCTGGCTCTGTATCGCACGGGTCAGGCATATGCCGCGATGGCCGGTCGGGACTACGTGATCCCGGACGACATCAAGGCCCTGGCCGAGTCGGCACTGGCGCACCGCCTCATTATCAAAACGAGTTCGTCGATGCACGACATCGATCCTCGCCAGGTGGTAGCCGAGTTGCTCAACAGCGTGCCTCTGAACGACGCGCGGACTGCGGGCCCCGACCGGCACAGCGGCCCGACGCCCAAGGAGCAATCGGGCTCGCCTCTGCACGACGCGGCCGGCAGCAAGAGCCGATAGCGGCACGGGGAGCGCCCGCTCGTGATCCGACGACTCCAGTTCCTGACGGTTGCCATAGCGCTTCTGGTCGCGGCCTTCTCGACCGGCACGCCGTTCCTGTTCTACGTGGTCTATCTGGGGTTGCTGGCAGTCGGCGGCAGCTACGTTCTGACGCGCTTCGGCCTGGCCGACCTCGAAGCCGGCTATCGGGTCGATCATCGGCAGGGCCACGTCGGTGACGAGATGAGGACGACTTACAGCATCTCCAACGGCAGCCGGCTCCCCAAGCCTTGGTTGGAGGTATACAACCCGACCGATATGCCGATGCCGCTGCCCGGGCGGGCGCTGAGCCTTGGTTCGTGGTCGCAGCGTTCCTGGGTCGCCATCGTTCCGCTCACCAGGCGAGGTACCTACCGCATCGAGCCGATGGTGGTCAGGACCGGCGATCCGTTCGGGTTCTTCGAGGCGGCGGCCACGGTCGGGCGACCGACCGTCGTGACCGTCTTTCCGAAGGTCGTGCCGCTGCCGCGCTGGCGACTCCCCAATGCGTACCTGGAGGGCACTCACTCCGCTCCCGAGCGAACACTGCAGACGACTCCTCTGGCCACGACCGTCCGTCCGTATGCCCCGGGCGATAGCTTCAACCGCATCCATTGGCGCAGCACCGCCCGAACGGGGGAGATTCAAGTCAAGGAGTTCGATCTCGAGCAGACGGCCGACCTGTGGCTCTTCGTCGACCTCGAGGCCGAAGTACATACCGGTGAAGGCGACGAATCGACGGTTGAGGAGGCGATGCGGGTCGCGGCCTCGATTGCCCACGACGCGCTCCTCGAGAATCGGGCCGTGGGCCTGACCACCAGCGGCCACAGGCTCGTATCGATTCCCGCGGACCGCGGGCCGCGGCAGCGGCAGAAGATCATGCAGATGCTTGCGGCCGTCGAGGACGACGGCCGGATCCCGCTCGCCGAGGTGCTGCTGGTCGGACTGCCCAAGCTTCGGAGGGGCATGACCGCGGTGATCGTCACTCCGTCCCGGGATCGGCGCTGGGTCCGTACCCTGACGTCGCTGCGCACACGCGGAGTGGCCGCGGCAGTCGTCGGACTCGATGCGGAAAGCTACAAAGTAGCCGCCCACGGGCGCCAGGGTAACGAGGCCAACGACGATGCCGGACAGGAGCAAAAGGCGCTGCGCTTCGCATTGGCCGAGTACGACGTGAACTCGTACGAAGTCCGGGCCGGCGACGATCTGGCTGCGGTGCTGGCATGACAGCTACGCGGCGATTGACGCCCGGCATCGTCCGACCCGGTTCCGACCCACGGGAAGATGTCGACTACGAGCGCGGTCTCATCGAGCGGATCGTGGAGCGCCTTCGGCCGGACGAGGGTTGGGCAAGCCTGCCGCTGGTCTTGCTTCTGACCGGAACGATGGCCTGGTCGATCTCCGATGCCCGCTGGATCCTCGGACGGGACAACTTGACCAGCTTCCTGGTCTGGGTCGCGCTGCTGGCCGCCTTGTGGAGTTACGTCAGCGCGAGGCTACGGCTGTCGCCCTGGCTGGCCCAGGCCATCGGCTGCATGATCGGCGCCTTCGTCATCTTCGAGGCTGTGGGGGCATCTCTACCGGGCTCCCGGCCCGGACTGGCCGGCTGGTTCCAGGCCACGGCCAGCTCCGTAACACAGGCCTATCTCGATCTTACCTGGCGGCACCACGCGACCACAGCCCAGACCGGCCACTTCGCCTTGCTCCTGGGCGTTCTCGTCTGGGGCACGGCCCAGGCCGCCGCCTACGACGTCTTCGGCTACCGCCGGACGGTGAACGGAGTGCTGCTCCTGGGCGTCGTCCTCGTCGCGAACATGTCCCTGACGCGAAGTGATCAATTCGCGGCACTCGTGGCGTTCAGCTTCGCCGCGCTGCTGCTGCTGCTTCTTTCGCACTCCGCGGATGAGCGGGAAGGCTGGATGCGCCACCGCATCTGGCGCGGCCGCGACTTCGAGGCGCCCCACATAGACGGAGGGGTGGCGTTCGCTTCGCTCGCCGTCGGTGGTGCGCTGGTCCTCACTTTCGTGGCGAGTTCCGCGCCGCTCCGCGACTTCGTCTATGGCCTGGACAACCAGGTTCAGATCGCCTTCAACGGCCTCAACGGAAAGAATGGGGTTGCTCCCGCGGGCGACGACTACGGCACGACGGCGGACATCAGCTCCAAATTCCAGGAAGCGACGCACAACGTCTTCACCGTCCGCGTCGCTAGTGGCAGCTCGCCGACTCACTGGCGGATGGTGACGTATTCGACCTTTGATTCGACGAGCTGGTCCATCGGCTCGGTCACTCACACGCAGCAGATCCTGCCCGAGAGCGCGATCGAGGCAGGGACGCTCGACGGCGTGGATCCGGCCGCCCCGGGCAGGGTCGCCATCTCCATTTCGGTACACCTGCAGGGCACGTCGATCAAGCATCTGATCGTGGCCAACGAGCCACGAACGGTCAACGCGAACGTCACGCGGACGCTTATCGGCGATGACCCTTCGAGTCTCGACGTAGTTGGGTTCACGACCGATGCCACCGACTACACGGTCGGCGCCAACGTCCCGAACATAGTCACGAACGGCTCGGGGCTCACGGAGTGGCGCCTGCAGCACGCCGGCAAGACCTACCCCGCAGGCCTTGTGGCGCGGTACACGCAGGGCACTGACCAGGTCGGGCCGGATGGCCAGGCGCTACTGGTCGAAATCGGCAAATGGGCCAACGCCCACGGCAATTCATTCGACAACGAGTACGACGCGGCCAAGGCCATCCAGACCTATCTCAGCAGCACGGTTTTCAAATACAACCCCGACATAACCAGTGCCATGAGTCGCTGCGCGGGGCTGTCGACGGTCGACTGTTTCGCCGTGATCCGCGAGGGCTTCTGCGAGCAGTACGCAACCACGATGACGATGCTGATGCGACTCCAGGGCTATCCCGCCCGATATGTCATGGGCTACCTGCCCGGAGTCGTCGACGAGAAGAGCAGGCTCGAGCAGGTGACCAACCAGCAGAAGCATGCCTGGGTCGAGGTCTACTTCCCGACCTACGGCTGGATTCCATTCGACCCGACCGGAGGCGGCATCGGCCAGCCGACCTTCCTGCCCAAGGGGAGCGCCATAGCCGCGAGCCCCACGCCGGCCGTATCGGTGGGACCGGACGCGTCCGGTGTCGCGGCCAGGCCCATTCGCCGCCCCGTGCCGGGCGAGGGCGCCGGGTCGACTTCGAGCGGCGGACCCGGCGGCCTGATCCTGGTGCCGGCGATCCTGCTGCTCGTTGCCGCACTGGCGCTCTTCGTCCTGTGGCGCCGGCGGTCGCTCCGCCTGGAGGATCCGGACTCGGTCTACCGAGACGTGGTCAAGCTGGCGAGCAGGCTCGGATACAAGCCGCGACCCGCGCAGACGGTCTACGAGTACACCGGCATGCTGGCCGAAGTTGTGCCTCGGGCCCGCGAATCGCTCGGTGTCGTGGCCACGGCTTCGGTGGAGGTCACGTACGGCAAGCGGCAGCTCAGTACTGAGCGGCTGGAGTTCCTGGCCCTGGCTCACCGGTTGGTTCGGCAGGCACTGCTGGGGCTGGCGCTCCGGCTGCCGAGGCTGCGTCACCGCGACCGAAAGCGCGAGCGACCGGCGCGGCGCCCGGGTGGCCCGGGCCGCTCGCGGAGCTAAAGGTCCGGGATCTAGAGAGCGCCGCTGGCGTTGCGTTCGGCGGAGTCCGCATCGGGGGGCAGCGCGGAGCCGACCAGATGCGATTCGAGATTGAGCGCGCGCATGACGGCCCTGCCGGCCCGTATCTCCACTATGGCAATCGCGCCGAGCCCGAAATCGAAGTTCCAGAAATGCTCGAGCGGCAGGTCCAGCAGTACGCAGGCGACGACCCTGAAGACGCCGCCGTGCCCGACGATCAGCGACCAGCGGCGACGGTCGGGTGCGGCGTCACCGTAGCCGAGGACCTGGTGCCGGTCGAAGGTGCCCGGCTCGCCGCCGTCGGCCATCTTGCGCAGCAGCGGAGTCAGCGCGGCCTCGACGCGGCGTCGGACCTCAGGCAGGGTTTCGCCGCCCGGGGCCCAGTGGCGCGTCGGCCAGCGCCGCCAGCCCGGCAGCGAGTCACCGAAGCGGGCCATGATCTCGTCCTCGGTCAGACCCTCCCACGCTCCCTGGCCGATCTCGCAGAAACCCTCGTCGGCGCGGAGTGGGGGAGCGGCTCGGCCCGCCATGTTGATCTCGCCGGCCGCCAGTTCGGCGCTGCGCTGTGCCCGCCCCAGGGGCGAGTGGACGATCGCGAAAGGGGCCGCGTCGGGGATCGGTATTGGGGGCGCCGCGGTCGGAGCGGCCAGACGCCGGCCGGCGAGTCTCGCCTGCTCCTCGCCGAGTGCGGTCAGCGGCGCCTCCATGGCGCCCTGGAACCGTTTCTCCACGATGAACTGCGTCTGGCCGTGGCGGAGCAGTACCAGAACGGCGTCCAGGCCTGCGGGAATGAGCCGAGCGGCCCCGGAGGCCGGCTCTTCGCCGGTTCGGGGCCGCTCGGCATCACCGAGGAGGGAGGTCAACGTTCCAGGGCGGCGTGGATCGACCAGACGTCGAGGACCGCCGGATGGTTCTTGATCTGCTCGAGGATCTTGTCGGACACCTCTTCGTCGACGGCGAGGAGCATCAGCGCATCCTGACGCGAGGCCGTGCGGGCCAGCGTCATGGAGCTGATGTTTACGTCGGCCTCGCCCAGGATCAGACCGATGCGACCCATGGTGCCGGGCTTGTCCCGGTGGTGGGTCACGACCATCAACGGCGACGGGGCCATGTCCAGCCAGCTGTCGTCGATGCGGACGAGCCGCGGCTCGCCGTTGGCGACCGTGCCGGCCACGACCGTCGTGCCCTTGTCGCCTTCGACCGTGAGCGTGACCAGTGACGCGAACGAGCCCGCGTCGGTGGTCTTGCGCTCGTTGACGACGAGGCCCCGGTTCTTGGCGAGGAAGCCGGCGTTGATGAGGTTGACTTTCTCGCTGGCGGCCTCGGAGAGGATGCCGCGCAGCGCGGCCGCAGTCAGCTGCGAAGCGTCGTGCTCGGCCAGGTCGCCGGAGACGTCCACGGTCAGCGTCTTCACGCCGCTCCGCAGGTACTGGGCGGCGAACCGGCCCAGGATCTCGGTGAGCGGCAGGTACGGCGCGATCGCTCGCGACGTCTCGGGGGTCAGCAGCGGAGCGTTGACGGCGTATCGGGCCGAGCGGCCGGCCAGGACGTCCACGACCTGCTCGCAGGCTTCCTCGGCCACGCGCAACTGGGCCTCGGCCGTGAGGGCGCCCAGGTGAGGCGTCAGGACGGTGTTTGGTGCGGTCAGAAGTGGGTTGTCGGCGGCCGGTGGCTCGTTCTCATAGACGTCGAACGCGGCGCCGGCGATCTTGCCGTCGGTGAGTGCCTGAGCCACGGCCGCTTCGTCGTATACGCCGCCCCGGGCGACGTTGATGAGCATCACGCCGGGCTTGAGTTTGGCGATGTTCTCGGCGTTGATGATGCCCTTGGTGGTCTTGTTGAGCGGCACGTGAACGGTGATCACGTCGGCCTGCTCGATGATCGTCTCGATGTCGGTCAGGGTGATGCCGTGCAGCGCGGCCTGTTCGGCGGTGACGAACGGATCGCTGCCGATGACGTTCATCTCGAGGCCGTGGGCCCGGTCGGCGACTGCCTGGCCGATCTTGCCCAGACCGATGATGCCCAGCGTCCTGCCGTGCAGCTCGACGCCGGTGAACGAGCTGCGCTTCCACTCGCCGCGGCGCATCGAAGCGTCTGCGGCGGCCGTCTTGTGGGCCAGGGCCAGCATCAAGGTGATGGTCTGCTCGGCCGCGGAGACGGTGTTGCCGGTCGGGGCATTGACGACCACGATGCCGGCCTTGGTGGCGGCTTCGAGGTCCACGTTGTCGACGCCGACGCCGGCCCGGCCGATGACGACCAGGCGCGTGGCGTGGGCGAGGATTTCGGCCGTGACCTTGACCTGGCTTCGAACCAGCAGGGCGTCGTATTCGCCGATGATCTCGGCCAGCTGTTCGGGCGTGAGGCCGATCTTCTCGTCGACCTCGTGAGTGGCATTGGCGCGCAGGATATCGAGCCCCTGCTTGGCAAGTGGTTCGGCTACGAGGATCTTCATGTCGCTCCCTACTTGACCAGGCCGAGGGACTTGAGCGCCGCCACCTGGGCAGCCTCGACTGCGGCACCCGGAGCGACGGGCCGCCCTAGTTCGAGCATCGTCTGCTCCAGGACCGCCATCGCGTTGAGGATGTTCGGAACCGTGACGTGGCCGAGATGCCCGATGCGGAAGATCCTGCCCTTGAGGGCACCCTGGCCGCCGGCGACGATCAAGCCGAGCTTGCGGAGCTTGCCGTTGAACGCCTTCCAGTCGAGATCCTCGGGGATCCAGGCGCCTGTGACCGTGTCGGAGGCAAAGGCCGGATCGGCCAGGAGCTTGAAGCCGAGCGTCGTAAGGCCGGCGCGGACGGCAGCGCCAACGGCGGCGTGGCGCTTCCAGATCTCCTCGAGGCCTTCCTGCTCCATGAGGTTCAGCGCCACGTCGAGCTGGAACATGACCGCGACGGCGGGTGTCCAGGGCGTCTGCCCTGCCTCGGCGCTGGACTTGTGGGCCGCCAGGTCGAAGTAGAACTTGGGCATCTTGGCGGTCGCGGCAGATTCCCAGGCGCGCGGCGAGACCGACACGAACGACAGCCCCGGAGCGACCATCCAGGCCTTCTGCGAGCCGCTGACGACCACGTCCAGCTTCCAGCCGTCGGTGTCGAACGGCACGGCGCCGAGACCGCTGATGGCGTCGACGATGATCAGCGCGTCCGGAGCCACGTCCTTGACGGCCTTGGCGAGGTCGGCGATCGGGTTGGTGACGGCGGTGGAGGTTTCGTTCTGCGTCATCAGAACGGCCTTCCAGGGACCCGCGGCCTTGAGCGCCTCGCGGACCTTGGCCGGATCGGCGGCCTGGCCCCAGTCGAAGGAGAGCTTGGTGACGTCCGCGCCGTAGACCGTGGCGATCTTGGCGAACCGATCGCCGAAGGCACCGATGGTAATGGCCAGGACCTTGTCGCCGGGGGAAAGGAAGCTGACGATCGCCGACTCGAGGCCGCCGGTTCCGGCCGCCGTGACGATCAGGACGTCGTTGTCGGTCTTGTAGACCTTCTTGAGCCGCTCGATGATCGAGTTCTGCAGAGTCGCGAACTCGGGACCCCGATGGTTGACCATCTGGCGGGCGCCGGCCTCACGGACTGCGTCGGGCAGGGACGTTGGGCCGGGGATTCGGAGGTTGGGCTCGAAGCGATTCACGGTCCACCTTCAGTGCAAGATCGGGATGTCGCGGAATATACCGGTGGTGCGGGCGGGGGAGTAGTGTGGTATATATGACCGCATATGCAGAAGCGCACGACGATCCTCATGGACTCCGATCTGCTTGAGCGGCTGGATCGATTCGCGGCGCGCAGCGGCGTGACCAAGACCTCCGTTGTGACGTCCGCCGTGGAGACGTATCTGGAGACCCACGACACCACTCCGGACCTGTCTTTCGTGGCGGTCGGCCGCAGCGACCACGGCCGTCTATCGCTGGACGGGCGCTCGATCGCGCGACGTGAAGCCGGCACGCGCCCCGGTCCGGACGAGGGCTGAGCCGTGGCTGTTCTGCTTGATTCGAGCGCGGTGCTGGCCGCGGCCGATCAATCCGATCTGAACCACAAAGCCGCCGTGGCGTGGTTCGGGCGTGTCACCGAGCCGCTCATGATCGGGGCGTTGACTCTGGGGGAGCTGGATTTGCTGCTGCAGCGCGAGCTCGGGCTGCGGGCGACGCTGGCCCTGCTCAAGTCGATCGGCAGCGGGGCGGTGAAGGTGATCGCGCCGACGACGGCGGACCTGGTCCGGGCCGCCGAGCTGATGCGTGAGACGACCGAGTACCGGCCCAGATTGACGGACGCGGTTCTGGTGGCCACGGCGGAGCGGCTGGGCGTAACGCGAGTGGCGGTCTTCGATCGCCGACCGATAGCGATCTTCCGACCGAAGCACGTGCGAGCCCTGGAGATGGAGCCCTAGGAGGTCAGGCCAGGACCAGGTCCTGCACCAGGATCTCGCCGCTCGTCTCGCTGCGAACGATCCTGAGCGCGATCCGTGTCGACTCGATGCGCGCGGGGGCTTGCTCGACCACGTTGTCGGCGGTCGCCGCGAGAGACGGATTCTGCCTGGTCAGCATCGCGAGGATCACGTCGAATGGCTGCGATGTGCGCCGCTCGACTATCTCCGCGATACGAGTCGGGTTGTCCGCGACGCGGCGGATCTTGGCCCTGTCGAGGCGAGGCCAGAGCAGCATCGCCCGCTCGAGATAACACGAAGTGACCGGTCGCACCGACCGGCGGGCGACCCCTGGAGGGGGCGCACCGACGCCCTGCGCATGCCCCCGGAAAGATCGGTCCGCGCCAACCATGGGCGCGACAGCGTGCGCTCCTGACATGGCACTCCCCGTGCAATCACACTAGAGACGCAGGTGAGTATTCGGCCCGCCGGGGTGAATCTGTAACCGCGGCGACTGCGGGTCCATCTCAGATTCGTTGCAGCCCGGACGCCTCGCAAGCGTCACGCGCAACGTGCGCGGATCGCCCTTCTGGAGGCCGGTTCCGAGCCCGGTCGTTGCTTCATGTAGCGCTGGCAACGTCCAATCTCAGCCTGCGACGGAGCGAGCCCTGGGGCAAGTACCCGATCGGGTAAGCTCTCCGGCACTAGGACACCCGGCGCATCCGGAGCTAATCCGGCGGCGGGTCGGACGCGTCTCGCCGCTGCTCTTCGGCCAGCTCCTTGAGGCTCTCGCGGCGGCGGCGCATCCCCTCCGAGCCGGCGGCCATCGGATCCACGGCCGGCTCGCCCTCGACGCGCTTCTTACGACGAGGCGGTTGGCCGCGCCCGTCTCGCAGGCGATCGAGACGCTCGCCGATTCTGACCTCGGCCCCGAGCTCGCCGGGGAAGTAGTAGCGGCGGCCGACCAGCTTGTCGGGCAGGTACTGCTGGTCGACGTCGTCGCCGTCGAAATCGTGCGGGTAGCGGTACTTGCGCCGCGCGGCCCCGCTCGAACGCAGGTGGTCCGGGACGGGCAGCGATCCGTTGGCGAGCACGTCGGCCATGGCGGCGAAGTAGGCCCGGCCCACCGCGTTGCTCTTGGTTGTGACGGCCAGCATCACCGTGGCCTCGGCGAGGGCGTACTGCGCCTCGGGCAGCCCTACCCAATCCAGGGCCCGCGCCGCCGCGACGGCCACGTCCAGGGCTCGGGGATCGGCCAGGCCGATGTCCTCCGATGCCAGGATGATCAGCCGGCGCGCGATGAACCGCGGATCCTCTCCGGCGGCGATCATCGCCGCCAGCCAGTACAGGGCCGCGTCGGGGTCGTTGCCGCGGACGCTCTTGATGAACGCGCTGACGGTGTCGTAGTGGCCGTCGCCGGCACGGTCGTAGGCCAGGGCACGCTGCTGAGCGGCGGCCTCCACGTCCTCGAGCCGCGGCGCGACGCGCCCTTCGCCATCGCGAATGCCTTCCGAGTCGGCGATCGAAACCGCGCCCTCGAGTACGTTGAGCGCCTGGCGGGCATCGCCGGCTGCCAGACCCACCAGATGCTCGAACGGCTCGCCGGTCAGTGCTACGCCGCCGCTGGGGCCGAGATCGCCGGCGAGGCCGCGCTCGGGGTCCGTGAGTGCCCGCGTGACCACGGCCGCGATCTGCTCGTCGGTGAGCGGCTCCAGACGGAAGACCCGCAGCCGCGACAGCAGCGCCGAGTTGACCTCGAAGTACGGGTTCTCGGTAGTGGCCCCGACGAGAGTAACCGTCCCATCTTCGACGTGGGGCAGGAGAGCATCCTGCTGAGCCTTGTTGAAGCGATGTATCTCGTCGATGAACAGGAGCGTCTGGCGGCCGTTCATGGCCAGCCGTTCCCGCGCGTCGGCCACGATCGCCCGGACTTCGGCCACGCCACTCATGACCGCGGAAATGGTGACGAGCCGCGCTCCGGCGGCGTCGGCCAGCAGCCTCGCGACGCTTGTCTTGCCGCTGCCAGGCGGGCCCCAGAGCAGGATCGAACCGAGATGGCCGCCTTCGAGCGCGCGGCGAAGCGTCCCCCGGCCGCCGATCAGCTGCTCGTGGCCCTCGACCTCATCGAGGGTTCGGGGCCGCATCCGCGCCGCCAGGGGCTGACGGCCCGGCGGCGGCGAGAAGACGGGTTGTTGTTCGCCGGCCTCGCCGGCAATCTGACTGTGGGTGCGGCGGGATGCCATAGGACGATGCTACAGGCTGCCAGGCGCCCCGTCTGCGCTCCGTCCGCGGCCCAAACGCCCGAAACCGCGCATTCGCACCACATTGTTGCCGCCATGTTCTGTACGCTTCCTGACGTGCCGATTTCAGCCTTCGGACGCCGGTCCAAGCCTGCGTCGATCGAGCAGCCTGCGGGGGTCGTTTCGCCGTCGGCTGCGGAGACGGCGGGCATCCAGCGCCTCATCGATGCGGTCGACGCCCTCGTCGTGATTGCGTCGCCGGACGGCTGCCTGTGGATGTGGAACCAGCGTTGCGATGCCACGTCGGGTATTCCGCTCGGCGAAGTAGCCGGCAAGTCCCTTTGGTCGGTTATGCGGTTGCGACCGAACCTGCGGGCCAGGGCTCAGGAATCGTTCGACAGGGTCATCGCGGGCGTCGATCGCAGCGTCGAATTCAAGGCTCAGTGGGCGCGGAAGGACGGGCGGAAGGCGCTGGTTTCATGGACGGCCCGGCTCGTCGAAATCGGCGCGGGCCACCGCTACGTAGTGGCTACCGGCACCGAAACGACTCGCGGCCATCGGGTCGTGCGCCAGATGGCCGAGACGGAGTCGCGCTTCGAAAAGCTGCTGGAGGTGTTGCCGGACCCGGTGATCATCCATCAGAACGGGCTGCTGGTCTTCGCCAACCGGGCGGCGATCGAGATGTACGGCGCCGGCGGCCTGGGGGAGATAGTCGGGACGAGGATGATCGACCGGGTCGCCCCCGAGAGCCGCGCCTTAGTCCTCGATCGCATCGGGCGAATGGTCACGTCCGGAAGCACCGAGCCGCTGGCGGTGGAGCGGCACGTGAAGCTGGACGGGACGGTCTTCGATGTCGAAGTGATCGCCGCCGGAGTGACCTTCGACGGAAAGCCGGCCGTCGAGGTGATCGTCCGCGATGTCACCGCCCGTCACGAGACCGAGGCGGCTCTCAGGGCCAGCGAGGCACGGGTTCGCGCCGTGTTCGACCAGTCATCGCTGGGCATGCTGTTGGTCGACAGGGGCGGCCAGCCGGTCGAGAGCAACGCCGCCTTCCGTCGCCTTATCGGCTACGAGGCAGCCGAGCTGAGCCGCCTGATGCTCGCCGACTTCACGCATCCCGCGGACGTCGAGGCTTCGGGACGACTGCTCCAGGACCTCTTCGAGGGGCGCAACGACGGCTACGAAACCAAGAAGAGGTACATCGGCAAGGACGGGCGGCAGATCTGGGCGCGCGTTCATGTCTCGCCCGTCCGGGCCGGCCCGGGCTTGCCGAGCCTGGCCGTGGGGACCATCGAAGACATAACCGAGAACGAACTGCTGGAAGAACAGCTCCGCCAGGCGTCGAAGATGGAGGCGCTGGGGCGGCTGGCCGGCGGCGTGGCCCACGACTTCAACAACCTGCTAACCGTTGTCAACGGCTATGCGGATCTGCTGGTCACGTCGCTCGAGGGCGACGAGCGCGGCGCCGATGCGCTCGAGATCCGCCGCGCCGGCGGGCGCGCGACCGAGCTCACTGCACAGCTGCTGGCATTCGGACGGCGCAGCAAACGGGCCCTCGAGCCGGTCGACCTCAACCGCCGCATCGAGGCCATGGTGCCGATGCTGCGCCGCCTGCTGGGCGAGGACATCGAGTTCACCGTCGTGCTCGATCAGACGCTCGGTGCCGTCGAGGCGGATCCCAGCCAGCTCGATCAGGTGGTCATGAATCTCCTGGTCAACGGCCGCGACGCAATGCCCGGTGGCGGGACGCTGACGCTGGCAACGTCCAACCTCGGCTACGGCGGAACCGCGAGGGACCCGTCGATGGCCTGGGCACGGCTCGATATCGTCGACTCGGGCGTCGGCATGGAACCCGATGTGCTCGACCACATCTTCGAGCCGTTCTTCACGACCAAGGGGCAGGGGAAGGGGACCGGCCTCGGTCTGGCGACCGTATACGGCATCGTCGAGCAGATGGGCGGACATGTTCGAGTCGAGTCGACGCAGCGCGTCGGCTCGCGGTTCATCGTCGAGTTGCCGCTGTGCGAAGCCGGCGAGGCTCAGACCGGCAGCGGCGCAGCGGATGGCGGTGGCGGCCGCCGAGCCGGTGAGACGATTCTGCTCGTCGAAGACGAGCCGACCGTTCGCGAGTTCTGCAAGCGGGCCCTCAGCGCCGAGGGATATCTGGTCCACGCCGCTACTCCGCTGGAGGCTCTCGAGATCGCCGAGGCTCTCGGCACGGGACTGGACATCCTCCTCACCGACGTCGTGATGCCGGACTTGGACGGCCCGACGATTGCGGCGGCTCTGACGTCGCGGCGCCGGGACTTGAAGGTCCTGTTCATGTCGGGCTACCCGATGGACCGCGAGGAAGAACTCACGGGCGCGGCCGCGGAGGGCGCGGTCCTGGCAAAGCCGTTCACACCGCGTGAGCTATGCGATGCGGTCCGGCGCGTCCTGGACCGCCCGGCGCGGACGGTCTAGCTTCGCCGGCCGATACAGCGCGCCGGCAGATCTCGAACTAGCTGATCGTGACGGCGTGTGCGACGTCGATGAGCACGTATAGGACGCCGAGCACTATCGCCAGTGCGCCACCCACCAGAACGATGCGGCGCACGTCGCGCACGACGTAGGCATATTCCTCCGCAGCGCGAGCCGCGAGCAGTCCGGGGCCGGCAGAGCGGCCGGGGCGGGCGGAGTCGAAGCCTCGGCCCGTGTTCCGAGCCCGGTCGCGACCGACTTCAGCGGCACGATCCTGGGCGACGATCTCGGACTCGAGTGCGGCGGCGCGGGTCTCTTCGGACGCCGAGAGGGCGCCGGCCGGACGCGGGGTGGTCTGGGACTGCGGTCGAGCCGAACCGCGCTTGTCGGCATGCCGCTGGCCGGGACGGTTCGATCCGCGAGTGCGCTTGGCCATGTTCTGTGAAGGGCCTCCGTTGGCTCGGTGCTGGGTAGACGCGGCTCTGCGGCCGCTGCTCATTGGTGCGTGGCGGGCTTTCGCCGACGTCGAGGATAACATCCCGCTTCGTTCACCGAACGCCTCCGGCCGGCGCTTTGAGCAAGTCTTCGCCCGCGGCTGGTAGACTCCGACTCGATTGAGTGGAGGTACGCGTGGACTTCATTTCCAACAACATGGCCGCCATCATCCTTGTGCTGGCGGGACTCTGTCTGGTCGCGATGCTGATGCTGGTGATTACTCAGGTGAGCCAGCTCAGGCGGCGGATCGATCAGCTGACGGGTGGGGTTGAGGGTGGCGACCTCGAAGCCATCCTCGGCGAGCATCTCGAGACCGTCCACCAGGTCGGTCGCGACCTCGACGAATTGACGGCTCGAATGGCGTTCGTCGAAAGCTCGGCGCGCCACCATTTCTCCAAGGTGGGCCTGATTCGCTTCAACCCGTTCCCGGACACCGGCGGCAACCAGAGCTTCGCCCTGGCCCTGCTGGACGAATCTGACGACGGCGTCGTGATCAGCAGCCTTCATTCACGAACCGGCACCCGCATTTACGGCAAGTCGGTGACAGGCGCAAAGGCCGACACGTCGCTCTCGACAGAAGAGCAGGAAGCGGTCGACGAGGCTCGTTCGAGACGGCCGGCTCGTTCCGTCGCACAACCTCGCTCCGCTGCCGCAAGCCGGGCCGCAGTGCCCGCTGCGGCGCCGGTCGCCAAGGTCGTTCCAGCAGCCGCACCGGTTGCGAGGAACGTTGTCGCCGCGGCCGCCCCGGCCGACAGGCCGGCCCCGGCTCCCGCGAAGGCTCCTCGACCGGATCAGTCGGACCCGGTGGAAGAGAATGCGGTCCTGCCGATGGCTTCGCGGACCAAGGGTCAGGAGAAGCCCAAGGAGATGTTCACTCCGGAGGACGACGCCGAGGTCGACTCGGAGAAAGTCCACCGCAAGCCCGGCCAGCGGTAGATCCAAGCAAAGCTAGTGACACGTGAGTTGTCACAGCCGCGGGCGAGTCTCTCGAGATGACTCGTCAGACTCGCAAGGGACAGCCACGCGAACCGCGTGAACTCGAGCAGATACCGGTCTGGTGGTCTCCGCCGGAAGAACCGGCCCCATCCGAAGAGCCTGAGGGGGTCGAGGCCCTGCTGGCCGGTCTCAACGCCGAGCAACGCCGCGCGGTGTGCCACGGTGAGGGTCCGCTCCTGGTAGTTGCCGGCGCGGGGACCGGCAAGACGCANNGCCGCCGACGAGATGCAGACTCGCGTCGACCAACTGGTGCCCTACGGGTACACGGACGCCGCTGTCTCGACGTTCCACGCCTTCGGCGATCGTCTGGTCCGTGAATTCGCGCTGGAACTCGGGCTGCCGACGGACCTGCGCGTGCTGTCACGGCCGGAGGTCGTGATCTTCATGCGCGAGCGGCTATTTGAGTTCGAACTCGACGAGTACCGCCCGCTCGGAGACCCAACCCGGTTCCTCGGGGCTCTAGCAACGCTCTTCAGCCGCTGTAAGGACGAAGATGTGAGCCCCGCGGCCTACATGGCCTTCGCCGCCGATCTGACGGCGACGGCGGTGGGCGCTCCGGCCGGGGACGACACGGCCGCTCTGGTTGAGGCGGCCCGGCGCCAGTCCGAACTCGCGCGAGCCTTCGAGCGCTACCAGACGCTGCTCCGGCAATCGGGCTTGATCGACTTCGGCGACCAGGTCAGTCTGGCCCTGAGGCTGCTGCGCGAGTCGCCGGCAGCGCGCGTCGAGTTGCAGCGCCGCTACCGCTACATACTCGTCGACGAGTTCCAGGACACCAACCGGGCGCAGTCCGAGCTGGTGGAGTTGCTGGCCGAGTCCCACCGCAACGTGACCGTGGTCGGCGACGACGACCAGTCCATCTACAAGTTCCGGGGCGCGGCCATCAGCAACATCCTGGAGTTCAAGCGCCGCCATCCGCGTCTCCGCCAGGTCGTGCTGCGGCGGAACTACAGATCCCACTCCCCGATACTGGACGCGAGCTACCGTCTGATTCGCTTCAACGACCCGGACAGGCTCGAAGTTCGAAACGGCATCAACAAGCGCCTGATCGCCGAGCGAGGCGGGACCGATCGGCCGGTGCGCCACCTGGTCTTCACCACCGGCTCGGAGGAGGCGGACCAGATCGCCCGCGAAATCGGGGCAAGGGTCGCCGCCGGTGCCAGGCCGCGCGATTTCGCGATCCTCGTTCGGGCAAATGCGGACGCGGATCCGATACTGCGCAGCCTCAACCTGGCCGGAGTGCCGTGGCGTTTCTCGGGTACATCCGGTCTCTACGCCCGGCCCGAGATCAGGCTGCTGCTGGCGTTCCTCCGCGCCGTCGCCGATCTCTCGTCGAGCGTGGATGTCTACGCCCTGGCGGCTTCGGACCTGTACCGCCTGGGCGGAGCGGACCTCACCGCGATCGTCAACACCGCGCGACGCCGCAACCGCTCGCTCTGGGAAGTGGTCGAGGAACTCGTCCGCCAGCCGGGACTGCTGAGGCTGAGTCCGGAGACGCGGGCCGCTCTCGACAAGCTCGTCCTGGATCTCCAGCGCTTTACCGAGCTGGCCCATGAGCGTCCGGCGGGCGAGGTCCTGTATCAGTTCCTGCGCGATTCAGGGATCCTCTCTCGGCTGGCCTCGACCGACACGATCGCGGCCGAGGAGTCGCTGCAGAACATCGCCCGGTTCTTCGAGATCATCAGGTCCCAGACGGATCTGCTGCCCGACGATCGCATCGTCTTCGTCGCGCGCCATCTGCAGACTCTCATCGATGCTGGCGACGACCCCGCCACGGCCGAGGTCGACCCGGACGCGGAGGCCGTCGCGGTCCTGACGGTGCACAAGGCCAAGGGACTGGAGTTCCCGGTCGTCTTCATGACCGGCCTGATCGACGGCCGCTTCCCGGCTCGGTCGCGCCGCGAGCCCCTTGGCCTGCCGGCCGAGCTGGTCCATGAAACATTGCCTGAGGGCGACCCCCACGTTCAGGAGGAGCGGCGCCTCTTCTATGTCGGCATGACCCGCGCCCGCGACGAGCTGGTGCTATCGCACGCATCCGACTACGGCGGCCGGCGTGTGAGACGCGTCTCACAGTTCGTCCTGGAGGCGCTCGATCTCCCGGCCGTGGCTGCCGCCGGGGCTGCTGCCGACGCCGCGGCCCACGCCCCGCTGGAGCGGCTGGCCGCGTTCGAGCCCAAGGCCGAACCGGTGGAGCCCGGCCGCGAGCCCGTCGAGGGACCGCTATCGCTGAGCTTCTACCAGGTGGACGACTACCTGACCTGCCCGCTCAAGTACAAGTACGTCCACGTCCTGAGAGTCCCGATCGCTCCCCATCACGCCATCGTCTACGGCTCCGCGCTGCACAAGGCGGTCCAGGAGTTCCACCGCTTGCAGGCCCGAGGCGTGGTGATGAGCGAGGAGGAATTGCTGGCAGCTTTCGATCGGGCCTGGTCAAACGAAGGGTTCCTGACGCGGGAGCACGAGGAAGCCCGGCTGGCAGCCGGCCGTGCCGCGCTCCGGCGCTTCCGGGAGGAGCAACTGCAACCCGGAACCGTCGTTCCGGCCTACGTCGAGCGCGAGTTCAGCTTCAGCCTGGACGGCGACCGGGTTCGAGGCCGGATGGACCGTGTCGATATCGAGCGGCTGCCTGCCGAAATGGCAACGAGCCCCGAGGTCGCCGAGACGCAGATTGCCGACGGCATCACGCCCGCTTTGCCCGGCCTGCATCCGGAGCGCGTCACCATCACGGACTACAAGTCGAGCGATGTTCGCGACCCGTCCCGTGCCCGGGAGCGCGCTCGTGAGTCTCTGCAACTCCAGATCTACGCCATGGCCTATCAGGCCGAGACCGGCCGCCTGCCGGATGCGCTCCAGCTCTGGTTTCTCGAGTCGGGGCTGATCGGCCGGGTTGAGGTTGACCCCAAGAGACTCGACAAGGCTCGCGAGTCGATCCGGCGCGTCGCTGCCGGAATTCGGGCCCACCGCTTCGAGGCCACCCCCGACTATCTGGCCTGCGGCTACTGCGCATTCCGCGACATCTGCCCGGCGAGCGCTGCGAAATGATCGACGGGCTCGAGGCGATCACGTTCGACTTCGGAAACACGCTCGTGCCGTTTCCGGAGGGGCCGATGGCGACGGAATTGCGCCTTGCCGCCGAGCGTGCAGCCGGGCTGGTCGGATGCTCGCCGGAGCAATTCGTCGAGACGTGGGCCGAGGAGCGGCTCCGCCAGTTCGAGGAGGACGTACCGGAGGGGCGCGAGGCCAACATCGATGTCCGGGTCGGACGTGTGCTGGCCAGGCTGCGTGGCATGGCCGTTCCTCCGCCCGATCGACGCTGGGACGATGCGGCGGCCGGCGCACTGTGCCACCCAGGTGAGCTGGCGGCGATTCTCGATACCTACGCCGATGCTTTTGCGGCCAATACGCCGGTCCCGCCCGAGATCGGGCCCATGCTCCAGCGGCTCGCCGCGAGATACCGGCTGGGTGTGATCTCCAACTGGCCCCTGTCCGCATCGATCGATCGCTTCCTGGTGGCTGCTGGCTGGCGCCGGCATCTGACGTCGGTCGTAGTCTCGCAGCGGGTCGGCGTCATCAAGCCGTGGCGGCAGATCTTCGATGTCGCGGCAGCGGAACTGGGCGTCGCCTCGGGGCCGTCGATCCTGCACGTTGGCGACGACCCCGGTGCCGACGTAGTCGGTGCGCATCAACTCGGCTGGCGGACGGCGTGGATCCGCTTGAAGCCGGTAGATTCGCCGCTTCCGGTCGCGCCGCCCGCGCCCGATGCCAGGCCCGACCTGACGCTCGACTCCGTGCTGGACCTCGAGGCGGCGCTGGCCGAGTTCAGTCACGCCTCCGGAAAGTAGACTGCAGAGCGTGGGTGCCAACGATCGACTCGGCAACGGCTTCTTCATCGTCGCCGCGGTTCTGGCGTGGCTCGGGGTCGCCCAGCTCGTGACCACGACCTACCCGCGCGACAACGTTTCGGCCGGCCTGGCCGGGGCCGGGCTAATCGGACTGGCCTGCGGCCTGACCACGGTTCCGATCTTCTGGCTGATCTGGTTTGCGCATCACCGCCGCATCGCGCTTCTCGGCGACTGGAGCCGGGCCATCCGCCGTGGCGCCTGGGTCGCAGCGGTAACGGCCTTGTTCGTCGCCCTTCGGATCCAGGCCGTCCTGAGCCTTCCGATAGCCGTCTTCGTCGTGGTCCTGGTTCTCGTGGCGGAGATCACGCTCTCAATGGAGCGCTGAGAGAATGCCACAGAAACTGCAGCGGCCCGGGCTTGCCCGCGGACGCGTTAGGCTTAGTCGATGACCCAGCTCCGACGCGACCCCGCCACCGCCGTGGCGCTGGCCCGGCTGTACGACCTCGACCTCAGCGAGGACCCCGGCGACATCGAGCTGTACCTGGCGCTGGCGACTCGAACCGGCGGTCCGATACTCGAGATTGCGTCCGGGTCCGGCCGGGTGGCGGTGCCGCTCGCAGCCGCCGGCTTCGAGATCACTGCCGTCGACATCGACCCGGCGATGCTTTCCCGCGCGGCGGAGACGGCGGCCGCGGCCGGCCCCGAGACTGGTGCCAGGTACGCGGCGGTCGAAGCCGATCTAATCGGTCTCAAGCTGCCGGGCGGCGCCACGTTCCATCTGGCCATCCTGGCGCTCAACTCGATACTTTTGCTGGAGAGCCGCGATACGCAGCAGGCTGCGCTCGAGACCATGGCCCGCCACCTGGAGCCGGGAGGCCTGGCGGTGGTGGACGTGTGGCTGCCGAGTGCCGACGAACTGGCCCGTTACGACGGACGGCTGGCTCTGGAATACGTCCGCACCGATCCGGTCACGGGGCTGGTCGTCGCCAAGACCACTGCCGCTCAGCACGAACCGGCCACGGGGCGCGTCACCCTGACCGCGATCTACGAGGAGTCGGAGCAGGGCGGAACTGCGCGTCGCTGGATCCGCGAGGACAGGCTGCGGCTCCTCAACGCCGACGATTTGCGCGCCATGGCCGAGTCGGTGGGGCTCGAAGTGGAGCTGGTGGCCGGTGACTACGACCTGAATCCGGTCGGCCCCTATGACGAACGGGCCATCCTGGTAGCGCGACGGCGGGGCAGGCACGCCCCGCGTCCTTGATATAGTCGCCTCGTGGCCTACACCGACTCGATCCGACTGCTCGTTGCGGAGGACGTCCCGCAGGTCAGCCAGCACGTCCGCAACCTTCTGAGCGTTCAGTCGCAGGTCAAGCTGCTCGAGGTCCTCAACGACGGAGCCAAAGTCGTCGAGGTGGCCAAGCAACTCCGGCCGGACGTCGTGATGGTCGATCTGCTGCTCCAGGGCAAGGTCAAAGGGCCGCAGCTGATCGAGAAGTTGCGCGACTCGGGCCTCGAGATTCCGGTGGTGGTGCTGACCGTGCCGCAGCATCCACTTGCCCGCGACCCCAACCGCGGCATCGATGCCGTCCTGACGCTGCCGTTCAGCGGCTTCGAGCTGGTGAATACGCTGAGCCACGTTCTGGCCGACCGCCAGGCGAGGGCGACCGGCGCGTGCCGGGTTGTGTCGGTCTTCTCCCCCAAAGGCGGCGTCGGCAAGACGACCATCGCCTTCAACCTGGCCGTGGCCCTGGGGCAGATGGGCGTTGCGACGGCGCTCATCGACGGCAGCCTCCAATACGGCGACCTGCGGGCGCTGCTCAAGGTGCCAAGCGACGTTCCATCGATACTCGACCTGCCGACCGACCGAGTCCAGGAATCGGACCTGCGCGAGGTGATGTGGCGCGATCCGGCCGGTATCGACATCCTGCTGGCGCCGCCGCGCGTCGAGATGGCGGAGATGGTCACCGCGCGGGACGTCGAGAAGACGATCTCGTTGCTCCGCCGCCTATACGAAGCGATCGTCATCGACACGCCCACCACACTCTCGGAGGTGACGCTGGCGCTCCTCGACGGCAGTGACCTCGTCCTCTCGATAGTCACCTACGACTCGACAACGATCCACAACACCATCGCCGTCGGGGAGGTCTTCTCTTCGATCGGCTATACGCCCGAGAAGCTGCAGTACCTCGTCAACCGCTCGGACTCGAGCGGCGGCATCGGCCGGGACGAACTGGCGCGCACGCTCGGACGCCGGCCGGAGTTCGAGGTCGTATCAGACGGGCGTCTGGTCGTCCAGGCCAACAACGAGGGCATGCCGTTTGTGGTCTCGAGCCCGGATGCCGCGGTCAGCCGCGACGTGCGGCGGGCGGCTCAGGCGATCATGGGTCGCACCGCAAACTCGCCGGTGAGAAACTAGGGAACGTGTCAGACCCGCGTCCCATCGGCGTTTTCGACTCGGGAGTCGGCGGCCTTACCGTACTGCGGGAGATTCTCCGGCGGCTGCCCTTCGAGTCGACCGTCTACCTCGGCGACAACGCCCGTGCCCCATACGGTGTGCG
>PMXR01000007.1 GCA_003171035.1 Chloroflexota bacterium | reverse complement strand
AGCCAGGGTCATCCGGTGACCTGCTCATCGCTCGAGCAGGTCGGCACGACCTGCGCCAACGCGGTCGACGGCAACACCACGACCCGCTGGTCGAGCGCCTTCAGTGATCCGCAGTGGATCTACGTCGATCTCGGTGCCACCCACAACATCAGCCGCGTGGTCCTGAACTGGGAGGCAGCCTACGGCAAGGCTTTCCAGATCCAGACGTCGAACGACGCTGTTACATGGACACCGATCTATTCGACCACTACCGGGACGGGCGGCGTGCAGACGCTGACCGTGTCCGGCAGCGGACGCTACGTCCGGATGTACGGCACCGCCCGTGGCACCGTCTACGGCTACTCACTCTGGGAGTTCCAGGTCCTCGGGTTGTAAATTCGACGGGCCGCCCCATTTCGGGGCGAAGCCCATGCGATGAACGAGGCGGGCATCTCCGGATGCCCGCCTCGTTCTATCCAATCTGCCTCGCCCGTATCCGCGACCGGACGATGGTCGGAACCGCAACTCCGGAGCGGGTTCAGGTGGCCGGCAGGACCGCCTGGGCGCGCGTCCACGGCCTGGCGACGCTGATCATCGGCGGCAATCTTCCGGCAGAGCTGACGGCCGATCCCGAGGCGCTGACTCGGGCCGTCGGCGCGGCGGTGTTTGCCGGTGGCCGTCGGATCGAGCCCGCATGATGTAGGTGTATTGACAGTTTCTGCAACCGGTTGCATTCTGTTCGCATGGACCGGGGCAAGGGCACTTCCGCGACTTCAATACGCGATGTCGCCCGCCGCGCGAACGTTTCGTCGGCCACTGTCTCGCGAGCCTTCGCGGAGCCCGGACTCGTCCGCCAGGAGACGCTGACGCGTGTCCTCGCCGTGGCCGAGGAGTTGCGCTACCGGCCGAGCCGCGCCGCTCGAAGCCTGACGACCGGGAAGACGGGCAACATCGGCGTGATCGTATCGGACCTTGGCAATCCGTTCTTTTCGGCGATCCTCAAGGGTGGCCAGGCGCGAGCCCGCGAGGCAGACCATGCCGTCTTCCTGGCGGACGCGGAGGAAAACCCACGGCTCGAAATGGAGCTCGTGCGAGCGATGGCCAGGCAGGTCGACGGTGTCGTCATCTGCTCGTCGCGACTGTCCGAGGCACAGCTCCAGCAGCTCCGAAAGGACACTACCCTCGTCCTCGTCAACCGCCGCGTGAGCGGCGTGTCGGCCGTCCTGCTCGACGGCGCCGGCGGCATGCGTCAGGCCATCGAGCACCTCGAGGCCCTCGGCCACAAGAGGATCGGCTTTCTCGGCGGCCCGGCCGAGTCGTGGTCGAACCGCGAGCGGCGTCGCGGCCTGCGGGCAGTGGCCCGCGGCAGGTCGCTCGAGGTCATCGAGTTCGGGCCGTTCGCTCCGCAGTTTGAGGCCGGCCAGCACGCCGCCGATCTCGCAGTCGCTGCCGAGGTGACCGCAGTCGTCGCCTTCAACGATCTGATGGCCCTCGGTGTCCTCAGCCGTCTCGCCGATCGCGGCATCGGTGTGCCGCATGAGATCAGCGTTGTGGGCTTCGACAACATCCTCATGGCCGGAATGGCCACTCCCCAACTCACGACCGTCGCGCTGCCACTCGAGCAGGCCGGACGAGTCGCCATCGAGCTGCTTCTGGAGCAGCTTGCTCAACCAGGATTGGGCACGCACGAGGAGAGCTTGCCTGCCCAACTGATCGTTCGAGCCTCGACGGCCCCGCCACCGAACGGGGTCCGGTCGGGCATGCGCGCGACGCGGACAGAGCCCTTGCAGGAGACAAACGCAGTCGCGGAGAGCTAGTAGGAGGAGCACCGCAATGAGGCGGACCAACAAGAGGAAGGACAGCATGGAGACCAAGAAGACCAAGTTCGCGGCGCTGACATCCGTCCTGGCAATCACCGCGCTCGTGGTGACTGCGTGCAGCGGATCAAGCGTCACAAGCAGCCCAAGCGTTGCAACAAACCCAAGCGCTGTAACGAGCAGCTCAATCGCAACAGCCACGCCAACTCCGATCAATGGTGCGGGCCAGACGCTCACGGTCCTTATCGGCGCCGACGGCAAATACGGGGCGCAGCAACAGCAATGGTTCAAGGACGTGTCCGCGGCGTTCCAGACGCAGACCGGAGCAACGGTCAACTTCCAGACTTTCGCAAGCGGCAGTGAGGAGCTGACCAAGATCCAAACGTCCGTGGTGGCCAACCAGGGACCGGACATCTACGTCGTGGGCACGACCTTCACGCCAACCGCGTATTCCACGGGGGCCTTCGTGAGCCTGACCCCCGATGATTGGAACAAGGTCGGCGGCAAGGACAAGTTCGTCCCCGCCGATCTGGGTATCTCGGGTCCGACTGACAGTGATCAGGTCGGCATTCCATACACCTCCGGGCCATTCGTGATGGCCTACAACACCGACCTGCTAGCCAAGGCTGGGATCGACAAGCCCGCCACGACATGGGACGGTTTGGCCGCTCAGGCCAAGCAACTGACGGGCAACGGCGTGTACGGCATGGCCGTTGGATATAAGGACGGTTTCGACCCCTGGAAATTCATCTGGGCCATGAGCCGTCAGGCTGGTAATCCCATCATCTCCGGCAAGGTGGCCAAGGTCGACGATCCCACCACGCTGAAGGCGTATCAGACCTACTTTGGGTGGCTGACTACGGACCACGTCGTGGACCCCGCCTCGGTGGGCTGGAACGACGGTCAGGCACTCGCCGCGTTTGCCTCCGGCAAGGCGGCGTTCTTCCCGATGTCCACCACTTCGAACATCCCCACGCTCAAGACCTCCGCGGTCAAGGACACGTACAAGTTCGCGCTGATGCCGGTGGTTCCTCCGGGCGCCACCGCACTTCCGGCTGGCGGAGCCGGGGCGACCAGCATCCTTGCAGGCAACAACGTCGTGGTTGCTAAGTACTCGAAGAACCAGGATCTGGCCTTCGCGCTGGTGAAGTACCTCACCGACGACGCCAACCAGCAGGTTCTCTTCAACACCTTTGGCACGATGCCGGTCAATCAGACCACCTTCACGGCCGTGACAACCAGCAACCCCGCGCTGGGACCGATCCTTGACTCCGCGGCCTCGTCCGTCGCCACGCCGTTCAGTGGGGCCTGGGCAGACACTCAACTGGCCCTGATGAATGTTGTGGTGCAAACGATCCCCGATCTCTCCAGCGGATCCGTAAGCACCTCGAAGTTGCAGTCGCTGCTGACGGCCGCGCAGAAGACTGCACAAGCCTCACTCGATAAGGCCCCGTAGGTCTGGACATGCCGACATCTTCGGCAGATTCTGCCGGCCAGTCCGCACCAAGCGGACTGGCCGGCAAGACACCCTCAGGTCACGTAGGACCGACGGCGAACGTCCGGCGCCGGCGAGGGGTAACCGCGAGCAACCGCCCACTCTGGATGATGATCCCGGGCGGTGCTTTGATGATCTTCGTCATCGTGGTGCCCATCCTGCTCGGCCTGTACATGTCGGTCCTCACTCTTGATCAGTACACCCTCCGTCAGTGGCTCAGCGCGCCCTTTGCCGGCCCCGGCAATTACATCGAGGCCGTGACCGACTCGCCGCTGCTGAAGTCGTTCTGGATCAGTCTTTCGTTCGCGGTGCTCTCCACGGCAGCGGCGGTCCCCCTGGGAATTGCCGCTGCCCTGGCAACTCAGAACTACTTCCCCGGTCGGGCAGTGATGCGCTCGGTCTTCTTGATCCCGTTTGTGATGCCGTCCTTTGTCGTAGCGACCGTATGGCGGACGATGTTCCAGCCCGACGGCGTCATCGTGAACGGGCTGCATTCCGTGGGGATTACCAGTGGCTTGTGGCTCAACGGGCCGAACAGCTACTGGACGCTCGTCTTCGTCGAAGTCTGGGCGTCCTGGCCGTTCATATATCTGTTGGCTCTAGCCGGCCTGCAGTCGGTTGACCATGATGTCCATGAGGCCTCGGCCCTTGACGGAGCCTCGTGGTGGCCGAAGCTGCGCTACGTGATCTTTCCCTATCTGAAGGGGCCGGTGGCGCTGGCCTGCGTCATTGCGACCCTCAACCACATCAACAACTTCGCGCTTCCCTTCGTCCTCTTTGGGATACCTGCACCTGATGACGTGCAGACCTTGCCGATCCTGACCTACAGCACAACCTTCGAGAGCTTCCGTTTTGGCCTTGGCGCAGCAATGGCCTTCTCGTCGTTGATGCTCCTAGCGATTCCATTGATCATCTACGTGCGAGCGGTGAAGCTCGACGTCGATGAGGGAGCCGACAAATGACCGAGACAACCACCGAGCGCTCCTATCGCGCCCCAACGCGGAGACGTGGATCGCGGCAGGCGGAAGTCACTCGACTGCTTCCCAACGGAATTCTGGTTGTCGTTCTCGTAGTGGTCTGCGCTTTCATAGCGATTCCGCTGATCTATGTCGTCTTGAGTTCCCTGAACTCCGACCTTGGCGTAGCCCGAGGCGAGATAATCCCAAGCAGCTGGAGCTTGCAGAACTACGCAGACATCTGGACCACGATCGGTCTTGGGAAGGGGATAGCAAACAGCCTGATCGTAGCCGGCAGCGCCGGCGTCGTGTCGGCAGCAGTTGCCCTGGCCACGGCGTACGTCTTCGTGCGCTTCCGCTTCTTTGGCCGGGTTACGATCATGCGCGGCCTACTGGTGGTGCAGTCAGTGCCCGGAACGTTGATGGTGCTGCCGGTGTTTGTAGTGTTTGCCTCGGCGGGCTCCTATCTTGGGATTACTGTGATCGGCACCCTCTGGGGGCTGTTCTTGACGTATTTGACTTTCACGTTGCCGTTTTCGACTTGGGTGATGGTGACGTACTTGCGTGGCCTGCCCAAAGAACTCGAAGAGGCCGCCCGAATTGACGGTGCCTCGAATCTCATGATCCTGCTGAAGATCGTTCTTCCGTTGAGCTGGCCCGGCGTCATGGTTTCGGCAATCTTTGCCTTCTTGCTCGGTTGGAACGATGTGATCTTCGCCTCGGTCATGACCAATTCCGACACTCAGACGGCGGCGATCGCCTTGCAAGTCTTCGGGTCGACGCAGCAAAACGGCACGCTGCCGCTGTACGGGCAGATGATGGCGGCGTCGCTGGTCTGCGCGGCGCCGGTGATCGCGTTGTTTCTGATTTTCCAGCGCTACCTGGTTAGTGGCTTGACTTCGGGAGCAGTGAAGGGGTAATGACCGATCCTCGATCACGGAGTTGGCCGTTGTCCGGTTGGGTAGGGCCTCCCAACCGGAACCCCATAGGCGCGCGGACGACATCGAAGGACTCCTCAGTCCCCACGTGCCCGCCTGACCCCGCCGGACGAGGCACACGACGCCATCTCTGTGACGTACCCTGCGTTGGTGCCGATCTGGCCGACCGTCACCGGCCTCGATTACGCGCACTGCCCCTCAGACTCGGATGAGGAGATGGGCGTTTTCTAACCCTTAGGAGGGATGGGAATGGCGTTCGTCAAGTTCCACGGCGAGAGCGTGCCGCTCGAGATGCACAAGGTCCGCATCGTCCAGAAGCTGAACCTGCTCCCCGTGGACGAGCGCCTCGGGTGCGTCA
>PMXR01000123.1 GCA_003171035.1 Chloroflexota bacterium | reverse complement strand
GGGTACGTGGCGGCGGGGGCGGCGGGGGCGGCGGCGCCGCGGGTGTCAGCCTGCAGCTCTACGCCGATTCGAACGATCGGGCCGGCCGGGATCGCCAGCACTTCCTCGACCGCCAGGCCCGTAGTGCGCCGCACGCCACGGCGCAGCAATCCGTGGCGCTCCGTTCCGTGCCGCTCGCGGCCGAGCAGCATGATGTGGCGGGCACCGAGCGTCTGCAGCTCCTCGACGGCGGGGACGAGCTCGGCGGCGGTCAACGCCACGAGCAACTCGTCGGCCGGGCCGGAGACGGCGATCGAATGCCCGAGCCTCCGGGCCAGCAGCTCGCGCACGGTCCGGGCCGTGACCACCACCGGGGTCGCGGCCGGCGTCGTCTTAGCCACCGTGCACCGCCAGAACCACCCGAACATAGTTGAGCGTGTCGGCCAGGGGGCTCGGCGTCCACAACCCCAGGAGCGCGACGGCGAGTAGCGGGACTGCCAGCCGCAGGGCCATTCCCCTCCCCGCTCGCACCACGGCGACGCCGCTCGGCGTCCGGCCCCACAACAACCGGCTGCCGTGGAATGCCAGGGCGGCAAATGAGAGCGCCAGCAGGACCGCCGCGACCGAGGCCGCCAGCAGGTACCCGGCCATCATGCCGCCGACGACGATCGCGAACTCGGTGACGAAGATGCCGCTCGGCGGCAAGCCGCCCAGGAGCACGATTCCCGCCCCGAAGGCACCGCCCGCCGCCGGCGCGCTCGCCAGAGTGCCGCGGATGCGCGACAGCCGGCGGCTGCCGTATTGCTGGACCAGCTCGCCGGCCGAGATGAAGAGCGTGGCCTTGGTGATCGCATGGAGAGCCAGGTGCAGGATCACGCCGAGCAGCGCCAGCGGTCCGCCGAACCCGACGCCGAGCACCAGAAGCCCCATGTGCTCGATGCTCGAGTAGGCCAGCAATCGCTTGACGTCCTCCTGGCGAACCAGGAAGGGCAGAGCCACGGCCAGGCTCAACAGCCCGAAGGCGATCAACAGCGTCGAGGAGAAGTTGGGTCCCAATCCGGCAGCCGCCACAAGATGGAAGCGGATCAGGGCGTATAGGGCGGCGCTGATCGAGACGCCGGAAAGAAGCGCGCTGACAGGGCTTGGGGCCTGCGAGTGGGCGTCGGGCAGCCAGGTGTGGAACGGAACCAGGCCGATCTTGGTTCCGTAGCCGGCCAGGGCGAAGACGAACGAGAGCCGCAGCAGGCTCGGGTTCAACGACGGGGCGATCGCCATCAGCCGCGTCCAGTTCATCGCGTCCGAGCTATCGCCCAGCAGATGGACCGATGAGGCGTAGGCGAGCAGCGTTCCCAGCAGCGCAAACCCGACACCCACGGTGCCCAGGATCAGGTACTTCCAGGCCGCTTCGATCGCCTCGGGCGTGCGAGTGATGCCGACCAGCATGGCCGAGACCACTGTCGTCGCCTCGATCGCAACCCAGAGCAGGCCCAGGTTGTCGACGATCGGCACGGCCACGAGGCTGGCCACGAACCACAGGAAGAGCGCGTAGTAGCGCCCCTCGACTTGCGGCAGAAGCGCGCCGGCGGCCAGCTCGTGACGAATGTACCGCGGCGACGCGGCCATCGCCAGGCAGGCTACGATCGCCGTCAGACTCAGGACGTACGCGCCCAGCGCGTCGATCGAGATGAGGCCGGCGAAGGCGACCAACCGTCCCCCGGCAAGACCGACCGACGCCAGGCCGAGGGCAGCGACGGCGGTGACGCCCAGTGAGATCTCGGCGATCAACTCCGCTCGGCGGCCGGACATGCGCCACACAGCAAGTCCGCCCAGGAGAGGCGCGAGGGCGAGAATCGCGACTGCGACTTCGTTCATCCGCGCAGGCTCCTCAGCTCATCGGTCGAAAGCGTGCCGAAGACCGTCAGCATCCGGCGCGAGTAGACGGCCGCGACCACGATCACCATCAGCAGATCGAACGCGGCTCCAAGCTCGACCACGAAAGGCATGCCGTAGGTCAGGCTGAAGGCAGCCAGGGCAAGTCCGTTTTCGAAGACCAGCAGCCCGACCACGATCGAAAGACTCTTGCGCCGCGTCATCGCAATCAGCAGGCCGGTCAAAACCTCGGCCACCGCGGCCGGCAGGACGCGCGGAGCATCGAGCGGCCCGCCCAGGGCGATGTTGTCCATCGCCAGCGCCGCAGCGAAGACGATCACTATCGCGGCGATCAACGACAGCCGCGGGTTGAGGAACGGGTTGCGCTCCACACGGACGGCGCTCGCGCGCAGGATCCGGCCCAGGATCAGCGGCATGGCGACGCCACGTACGGCAATGGTGAACAGGCTGCCGACCATAAGGTGGAGTGAGTGGGTGGCGACGCCAACCCCGAAAGTGGCGACGGCCAGCAGGAGCGCCTGTGCTGCAACCAGCCAGATGGCGCGACCGATCGACCGCGTGCCCGCCACCAGAATCCCGACCAGGACGATCCCCGCCGAGCAGGTATCGAGCAGGCGCACCGCGGAAGCCGGGTCGAAATGGATCACGGCAGCAGCACCTGCATCGCCAGGCCGGTCAGGGCCAGCAACGAGGCCAGGCCCAGCAGATCGGGCAGGCCCAGGATTCGCATCTTGGCGACCGAACCGTCGAGCAGAGCGAGGACCTGGCCGACGACGAACAGCTTGACCAGACCGACGACAAGGCCCAGGAGGATCGGTGCGGGGGCGAATTCGGTGGCGGCCCCGAACGGCAGGAAGGCGGCCGAAAACACCGTAGCCAGCACGACCAGCTTGAACTCCGACGCGAAGACGAGCGTCGCCAGCGACCGCCCCGAAGCCTCGAGCAGCATGCCCTCGTGGACCATGGTCAGCTCGAGGTGCGTGTCCGGGTTGTCGACCGGCTGATGGCCGGTCTCGGCCACGATGACGATCGCGAAGGCGGCCGCGGCCAGCAGATGAGCCGGCCCCAGCAGGCCGATGCCCTGGCTCAGGCCGAACATGCTCATCACGCCCAGGTCGCTCGAGCCCGCGGCCAGGGCCACTCCCGCGAGAGCCAGCACGAGGCCGGGCTCGGCCAGCGCGGAGATGGCGACGTCCCGGCTGCTGCCCATGCCACCGAAGGCACTGCCGGTATCGAGGGCCGCGAGAGCCAGGGCGAACCTGGCCGCGGCAAGCAACCCCACCACCACGAACAGATCACCCCAGGCACCGAGTGGCGCACGCCCGGCGGCGAACGGGACGAGCAGCCCCGCAGCCAGGATGCAGGCGAGCACCACGGCGGGAGCGTGGCGGGCCACCGGCCCTGAGGCGTTGCTCTCCAGCGGAGCCTTGCCCCACCACTTGGCCAGATCTCGATACGGCTGCAGCAGACCCGGCCCGCGGCGGCTCTGGAGCCGGGCTTTGGTGCGCCGGATCGTGGCAGTCAGCAGCGGCGCGAAGGCCACGAATATCACGAGCTGGATTGCGGCCATAGCGACGGCGGTCGCACCGGTGGTGACGTCCAGCATGTTCATCGGGCCCACAGCAGGAGGATGAACACGGCCAGCACGCTGTAGGCGATGTAGAGCTGGATGGCGCCGCCCTGGAGACGTCGGGCGAAGTTGGCCGCACGCAGGCTGAGCGCATGCGTCGGGCCGAAGACGCGGTCCTCCAGGATCAGCGTGATCTCGCTTCGATAGCGGATCGAAGCCGGAAAGTGCGTGCCTTCGTGGTACTCAACACGGATCTCGCGCTCCGGCAGCAGGATCCGGCGGAAGAAGAGCCGGATCGGTTTGGCGTAGCTCGTGGCTGTGTATTGGAAAGCGGCCTTGGGAGCGATCCCGCAGGTCCAAGTGTCGACGCGTCGGGCGGCGCGGCGGGAGCGGACGAGCAGCGCCACGAAACCGATGGCCACGATCAGCAGCAGACCGATGGCCAGAGCCGCGTACGAAGCCACGTCGCCGGTACGTGGGCCGGAGGTCACGGCCGGCAGCGAGGCGGCGGCCTGATCCACGCGGATCACCGACCGTGAGACCGTGAGAAGTGCCGACGCGGCCGGTCCGGCACCCAAACCCAGCGCCACGCACGCAAACGCCAGCAGCGCCATCGCCGCTCGCTCGGGTTTCGTGGCTTCGTGAGCGGTCGACGCGGCGCTGCTGCGCGGCAGTCCCAGGAACGTGACGCCCGTGGCCTTGACGAAACAGGCGACGGCCAGCGCAGTGGTGAGGGCCAGCGCTCCGATCGTGGCCGCGGCTGCGAACCTCAGGGCCGGCGAGATCGCCACCGTCCCGGCGGCGCCGAGCAGCGCCTGGAATGTCAGCCATTCGCTGGCGAAGCCGTTCAGTGGCGGCAGGCCGCTGATCGCCGCAGCACCGATTCCGAAGGCGAGGGCGGTGACGGGCATCTTGCGAGCCAGGCCGCCGAGCCTGTTCAGATCTCGGAGCCCCGTGGCATGGACGACCGCGCCGGCTCCGAGGAACAGGAGCGTCTTGAACGCGGCGTGGTTGATCGAATGGAAGAGCGCCGCCGCCAGTGCGAGGGCCGCCAGCTGAGTGGCGCCGTGGGCCTGGAGGAGCATCGCGCTGCCGACACCGATCAGGATGATGCCGATGTTCTCGATGCTGTGGAAGGCGAGGAGCCGCTTGAGATCGTGCTGCATCAGGGCGTAGAGCACGCCCATCACGGCCGAAATGCCGCCCAGCGCTAGAACCAGCAGACCCAGCCAGTCGGGACCGCCGCCCATCACGTCTACGCCGATCCGGACCAGACCGTAGATGCCGGTCTTGATCATCACCCCCGACATGACCGCGGACACATGGGACGGTGCGACCGGATGGGCCCGCGGCAGCCAGATGTGCAGCGGGAAGGCGCCGGCTTTGGTGGCAAACCCGATCAACGTCAGCAGGAGCGCCGCGTCTCGGGTGACCGGCGCGATGCTCGGCACGGCAATGTGCCAGGCCGCGAAGTCAAGGCTGCCAGTGGCCCACGCAAGAAGCGCGAACCCGACGAGGATCGCGGCCGTAGCCACGTGCGTCATAGCCAGGTAGAGGTTCCCGGCCGAGACAACGGCACGCGACGGCCGCAGCCCGAAGACGAGCACGGCCGAAAGCAGGGCCATCGACTCCCAGGCGAGCAAGAACGCGAAGGCGTTGCTGGCCCCCAGCACCATCAGGATGCTCATCAGGAAGAGCGGGTACGCGATCCCTTCAAGCCGGGAGCGAGGCTTCTCCCCGACCACCGACAGCGATGCGGCGGCAGACGAAAGGCCCAGGGCGATGAGGAAGGCGCCGCTGAGGCCGTCGTAATGCAGCGCCATTGGAGTCAGGCCCAAAACCTGGCCGCCGCTTGCGGTGGCCGTTCCGGCCCCGACGACGAGCCCGACGCCGGCCGCCGCGGCCAGGACCCCGCCGGCAGTCGCGAGCACGGGCGAGAAGCAGGCCACTCGCGCAATGGCAGCGGAAAGCGCGGCCAGGCCGAACGCCATGGCGGTGGCGACGAACAGTGCGGGAATCAGTGCGGCGCCGACTGACGGATCGAGCGCGGCGAACACGGACGGATCAACCTCGAGACTGTCGGTGAGCCACCGACAAACCCCGGCGACCTCTGCCCGGAGTATATCTGTGAAAAGCAGGATATTGCAAGACTACGCTAGGTGAAGCAGCTGGACCTCGGTCCGCGGACGCGCCGTGATAGCGGCGGCGACGGGCATTCGCGCTAGAGCGAACAGAAATGTTGCGCAGGCGGACCTCCGCTGAGCTAGGCTCGTACTCGGCGCCCGCCGGACGGCTCGCGCGAAGACACACGTCGATTTGACATCGCTACCACAGAAGGGGGAACTGCCCGATGGCGACAGCAAAGCGGCTTTATTTCTACTCCGTGTCAGGCACTGGTCTCGGCATGGCGCTGTTCGGCGTCGTTGCCTTGCTCCATCTGCTGCTAAGCAAGATCGGCCTGGGGCCTCAGAACTCGGGGTCGGGATTCGCGGCCGACGCTGATCGCGATCTTCTCGCAGTCGCGATTGCCGTTGGGACCGTCGGTCTGGCGCTGTGGATCTTCCATTGGGCCGTGGCCGAGCGGATGGTCAAGGCACCCGGCGAGGCCGGCGCCTCCGAGCGTGCATCGATCGTGCGCTCGCTCTACTTCGCCGTCGTCCTGGCCATCCTGCTGGGAGTCGCGGCAGTGGCGGCGGTCCAGCAGCTGAGTGACTCGATCGCCAACGTCCTGGGCGCCAGGCAGTCGAATTCGCTCTCGCTCGACGACTCATGGTCCGTCGCGGCGATCGTCGTCTTCTCTGCGGCGTGGGCTTACCACGCCTGGGTCCGCGCCCGCGACATCCGGCAGGGAACGCCGATCGAAGGCGCCGCCGCATGGGTTTCCCGTTTCTATCTATACGGGGCCGCGTTCATCGGCCTGATCAGCATGCTCGGATCGATCTCCTCGATCATCTATACGGCGGCTTCGGCGGCCATCAACAATCCCTCCGGCACCGACTTCAGCTCGTTCTTCCTTCAGCCGGGGGTCGCTCAATCGTCCACTCCGTGGTGGGTCCGTCCTGTAGTCGCCGCGATCGTCGGGCTGGCCGTCTGGGGCGCCATCTGGCTCGGCCACTGGCTCTACTCCAACCGCTTGCGCTCCGGTGAGAGCTCGGCCCGCTCGACGTCCGAGCGGACTTCCCGGGTCCGACTGGCCTTCATGATGGTGGTCGTGATCTGGGGCGTCTCCTCCATGGCCGGCGCCGTGGCGTCCGGATTCGGGTCACTCCTGATGACCGCCACCGGGACCGATTATTCCACCGGGTTGCCCCTGTGGTACACGACCGCCCTGCCCGCGATCGCCGCTCTTCCGGCACTGGCAGCCTGGCTGCTGCATCGCCGCCGGGCGTTCGACGAAGCCGCGGTGGGTCCGGCCGGTGTTTCCGCGACGCGTATCGCCAGCTATCTCACCGCATGGGTTGGGCTGGGTCTGATCGTCGAGGGTTGCGAACTCGGGCTGGCCACGATATTCGGCAAGTGGCTTCCCGGAGCGAGCACGGGCATGGTCTACTCCGGATCGGACTCCGTGTTCAAGCTCGAGCTGTCATTGGCCGCCGGCTACCTGATTTCGGGACTCCTCTTCTGGGTTTGGCCGTGGTTCACGTCCCAGCGTCGACGCCATGAACTTGCCTCTGGCGAGATCGGCTCATCCTCGCGCGGGTATTACCTGTACGCGGTCGTCGGAAGCGCGATCCTCGGTGGGGCATTCTCGCTGGCGTTCATCCTCTACCCGTATCTGCGGTTGGCGTTCGGCCTGCCCCAAGCCAACCTGGCGTCGATCATCAGCGCGCCTCTGGCATTGCTGCTCGTTTCCGCGGGGCTGCTCGCCTACCACGCCTTCGTGCTGCGCAGCGACGCCAGGCCCCCGCGCCTGCCTGCGAGCTGGCCGGTAGCGGCCGAGCCGCCGGCCCCTGTGCAGCCTGTGCCGGCTGCGGCGCCTGTGCCGGCCGAGCAGCCGACGGCCGCGGCGCCGATGCCTGCCGGCGAACCCGGCTCCCCCACTGCGTAGGGCCAATCCGTAACGAGCGGTAGGGGTCGGGGCAGTTCCCGGCCCCCGCCGGAATACGAGCGAAGACGCCGCCGCTACCAGGACCCCGCAACGACCGAAACGACATTGGATTTGACCGAGTCGGTCCCCGCCCGACTGACATCGAGCCAGACATCGTAGGGGGCGGGATCGGAGATAGTCCACGTGCTGTCGGACCCGTGGCTGTCACCCCCCAGGGTCCAGTTCAGCACGTCGCCTCCACCGTATGAGCCCCAGGTGATGCTGCAGGTGAGCGTGTAGGACGCGACCTGTGGGACATTTGGGTCGGGGCTGCACTCGATCGTCGGCGTGTCCAGGGGAGCGACCGTCGGAGTCGGTGTTGGCGATGGAGTCGGGCTCGGCGTCGGGCTGGGCGTGGGGGTCGGTGCCGGAGTCGGTGTGTGAGTCGGCGCGGAGGTCGGCGCGGAGGTCGGGCTGGAGGTTCGCCTGGGCCCCGTTGCCGGGGTCGACGCCGGCGTGCCCGCATCGGTCGGACTCAAGCTGGGTCCCGCGGATGGGCCCGCGCCGATGCTGCTGCCGGGGCTCGAGGAGGAGGCTTCGGCTCCTGCCGGGATGGCCGTCGCATCGAGAGGCGGGACAGGTGTGGCCGTAGCGGACGCGACCGTCTCGGAGGCAAGCCCGCTTGCGAATGTCGCCATCGCCATACCACTTCCGACGATCAACAGGACCAGAACGCCGACGAGCGCCACCCGCGGGACGTACCCGCGGAGCCGGCGCGGCGGATCCGAAACTACGGATACCACCGGGCGCACGACGCCAAGACTCCTGCTTGTCTGTGGCCGCAGCGGTTCGGCGGCTTCGCTCGTGGCCCAGCCCGCGCACATCAGGCAGGTGCCTCGCGAGACGGACCAGCACTCGTGACAGACGAATTGGCGGCAGGCCTGGCAGAAGTGGACACTCAGGACGAAATACCGGAAGGCTTCGTCATCCGCGCCGGCGACGAGCCCCCGCCGCGCCGCCCCGATGCCGGGGCCGAGGGCCTCGTCGAACCGGATCGATCGGACAATGCCTATCCACAGAGCGTGGAGCTGGCCCGTGAAACCCAGGTTCCGGCCGGCTCGCGGACGCACGAACCCCCTGTCACATCGCTCGCACTCGTACCGGATGAGCCCGGTGAGTTCGTCCGCAGGTTGAGCCAACGCCCCGCTCCCGACTGGACGAGACGAGCGCCCCGCCTCGCCGTGAATCTATGACCGCAAATGACAGAACAAGTCGAAATAGATTAGTTGCTCGGCTGCGACGGTACCAAGCACCCATAAGTAACCCAACGTAGAAAACGGTGCGGACCGTCACCGTCCCAGACCCGTGTACGGGGCCGGGGCGCCCGGACTCGCGACTCGCTACCTACCCGTTCGCCAGGCAACCCAACCCGAACGAGAGTTGATGGCCCACCCGGTCGGGCAGGTCAGAGAGTGACATCCGCCGCTATCGCCGGGTGTCCACCGTAACCGAGAGTTGGCGCATGCCCGCAGCCATGCACGAGAGCCGGCACCAACGGGCTGTCACCGCGGCATCTACCCCCGCTGACCGTATATCCGACCGAGGTGGTTTGCGTTGGACGCCCCTGCAACGTACTTGAGCTGGAACTTCATTCTGATATCGGTTCCAAATCTTCTGATGATCATCGGGATGATTGTCGTCTTCGTCGTGGCGCTGATGGCGCCTTTCCCGGGACATGCCGAGACCGTCGAACCTGAGGACAGCCACGATGCTTGACAGCAAGTCCGAACCAGAGCCCTCGAGTTGGACTCTCTCCGTCAGGCGTTTCCTGCAGCGCAGCCTGCCCCTGTCGCACTTGCTGCCCGACCGCCAGCCCGTGTTCGTGGGCTCCTGGGTCTACGTCTTCGGCGTGCTCGCGATCGCCGGCCTGATCTGGATCGTAATTAGCGGCGTGATCCTGGCCTTCTTTGGACCGCAGTGGTGGCATCAGTCTGGTGTCGGCCGCTTCGTGAACAGCCTTCATCTATGGTCGGTCCAGGTCTTCTTCGTCTTCATGGTCTTGCACCTGTGGGGCCAGTACTTCATGGCGAGCTGGCGCGACGGGCGGGCAAAGACCTGGATGGTCGGTGTCGTGATATTCGCCTTCAGCATCGTCGCAGCCTTCACCGGCTTCATCTCCCAACAGAACTTCGACGGCCAGTGGATCGCGGTGAACGCCAAGGACGCGACGAACGCGGCCGGCATCGGATCCTTCTTCAACGTTCTCAACTTTGGTCAGATGTACGGCCTCCACATCGTCCTCTTGCCGATGCTGGTGGGAACCCTGATCGGCGTCCACGTCCTGCTGGTACGCATGAAGGGCGTCGTACGACCGATCGGCAAGCAGAAGACGGCACAGCCGTCCGACGAGGAGCACGCATCGTGACGACGGACGAGGAGCAGGCCCGCTACTACTCGGGCATCAAGATGGTTCGGTTCGACATCGTCAAAGAGTTCGTGCTCGCATTCGTGGCGGTGTCGATTCTCGTTGTCGGGCTGGCCGGGGTCCTGTCGTCGCCCGACGACCCATCCGTCACCATTCAAACCTGGGCCACCAAAGACCCGATCGACTTCGTGACAACCACTGCGTCCGAACTGGCGTACACGAGCGGCACCGCCCAATACGGACCGCCGTATACCAACACAGCCGACGCAGCCCAGGCCGTCGGGCCCATCGCGCCGCAATCGTGGGCAGGCGTGGCCACTCCGATCGACACGGCCAAGGACTTCGTCCTGACTCCGCTCGCCTATGCGGCCGTCGGCAATCCCACTCTGACGACGGCGCTCCAGACGTATAACGCCGCCACCTCAGACCAGCAGCAGGCCTGGCTCACCAGCTACTCGACCGCCCTTGCCGACGCGACGATCGCCAACGACGAGGTGAGCGTAGCGTCGGGCGACTATGGCCCGGTGCCCGACCTCATGGCCGGAATGCTTGGACTGGCGCGCACCGGCGCACTCGATGGTCTGCTCCTGAACAGCGGCAATCTCTACCAGACCGACTTCACCAAACCGCTGCTCTTCATGGGTGACGGCAATTATCTTCCCGGGCTGGCCGCGGATCAGCACCTCACGGGCGACCAGTGGGGAATGATGAACGAGACCGGCAGCTACCCGGGCCAGACCTGGTTGTGGCTCTTCTCGTCCTGGTACCAGATCCCGCCGTTCAACACTGCCGCCAACACGGACCTCCTCGTCATCCTCTTGATGATCGGCCTGACGACGCTCCTCGCGCTCGTCCCGTTCATCCCGATCCTGCGCGACATCCCGCGCTGGGTCCCGGTCCACCGCCTCATCTGGCGGCGCTACTACAGAGGCGAGTGAGCGCTTCGACCCCATCGAGTCACCCGAAAACACGTCGGCCGGACGATCGCAGTTGCGATCTCCGGCCGACTTCGTATGCGGCGCCGCGGGTCTGAGGCGCCAACCGCGACTACGCCGGACTCACGTACTCTGGCGGAGCTGGAAGGAGTAGGCCCCGGTGGCGGTGCCGTCCGAGTAAACCTCGATCGTGTAGGTGCCCGCGGCCGCGAGCACGAACCGTCCGAGGTCATCGCACGAGTTGCCGATGTTGGACTTGCCGGCCGGATCGATGAGCCGCCAGTTCAACCCGCTCACGCAGGCGCCCTGGGCGTGGAGGAAGACGATCTGGCCGGCCGTGGCCGTGAACGTGTATGCATGCCACTCGCCGACCTGGGTCGTCTTGTCGCTGACTATGTCGCCCACCGCGATCGCCGAGGTGCACTCGGCCGGGGCACCGATGATCTCGAAGGCATATGCCCCGGTGGTCGTGCCGCCGGCGTTGACGACGATCGAGTACGTGCCCGCGTCGTGGAGCACGAACCGTCCCAGATCGGTGCACGAATACGAGAGACCGATGGCGGCCGGACCGGACGGACCGACGAGTTCCCACGTCAGGCCGCTTACGCAGGCGCCCTGGGCCTTGAGGTAGACGACATCGCCGGCCTTCGCGGTGAACGTCGCCTTGTCGACCTGCGTGGCCGTTGAGATCGTGCCGCTGACGTTCTTGTCGAGACTCGGTGCCGGCGCAACCTGACCGGGCGGCTGGGCCGCGGCCGTCGCCGTGGACACCTGTACCGCCGCCGCAGACGTGGCGTATGACGAATCGCCGGTGATGCCCACGTCCAGGATGCAGTCACTCAGAGTGGGTTCGCCGGACACTCCCATGGCGCGGCAAAGCGCCTCGGCCCTGGCACGGGTCGCCGCGTCGAGCGAGTCGATGGTCGCCGGCGCGTGCGGGAAGTCGAGCTTGGTGAAAGTGGCCGTGCTCTGGCCCGGGCCGTAGTCGAAGAGCGACTCCGCCTGCGTGATCCGCCAGCTGTTCGCGAACGGGTCGTAGAGCTTGGTGGCGAACGCCGGGTCTTTCTGGTCGATGACGGTCCCGCTGCGCGTTGTGAAGTCGTTGGCGGGATTGCCGTCGGCGCTGCCGAGCAGGCCACTCAGGGTGCGCGCGATTGCGGCGGTCGGGCTGAAGAAGAAGTCGAGGTGTGAACCTGCGCTGGACACAGCGAGGCTGCTGCCGCTGGGCCAGGCGATCGTCACTCGCGAGCCGTGACGCTCCACTACCCCACCGTGAGGCAGGCGCACCGAGAGATCCGTGCGCGTATCGGCCTTGCCGTTGATGGTGAGCGGCACGGTGTTGCTTGCGTAGACCGCCACGCGGTCGCCGGCCACCGACGCCGCGACGGCCGTCGTGAGCGACACCATCGTGGATGTGCCGAATGGCTCCGTGCGGGCCTGGATGACCACGCTCTTGTCCGGCGAGCCGATCATCTGAAACTCCCCGGCCGCCTGGAAGCCGAAAGGCACGCCGTCGCCGGACCTCAGGTGCGGATCTCCCCAATCGCAGAAGACAAAACATAGGATCCCGGCCAAGCCCTGTTCCGGCGAAATCGGCATGTCCTTCCACGGGCGTCTGGTCGGCGGATATCCGGTGATCCACCCATCGTGAGGGATGGGCCAGCTCGAGACAGGCTGGTCGTTGTATGGATCGCCGGGGTTCGGGTAATTGGGATGTTCTCCCGTGTTCGTCCCACCACCGCCGCCGGAGCCGGCGTTGCCGCTACCGCTGATGCCGCCGCCGGTGCTGCCGCTGGCGCCCCCTCCCCCGGTGCCGACGCTGCCGCCCCAGGTGATGCCGCCGCCCCAGGTGCTGCCGCCGCCGGAACCGGCGTTGCCGCTACCGCTGATGCCCCCGCCGCCACCCCCGTCGCCCTGCGGCACGTGGAAATGGCCGGGGTCTGGGGCCGATTCCGGCCCTCCGAGGCCGTTCGAGTCTGTCTGGTTGACCGGGTCGCCGCCAGCGTAGCGATAGAGGACCGCGTCGTCACCGGCGAAGCGGATCGGGTCGGGGCCGGTCCAACGGCCGGTCTGCGGGTCGTACTCGCGCGCCCCGAACTTGACGAGACCGGTGTCTGTGTCGCGCAGTCCACCCGCAAACCCGATCGGGATGAGGCCGGGGGCCGTGTCGGAGGTGACGTTGCCCCAGGCGTCGTAGGTGATCGCCTCAGCCACGGCGCCGCTTGCCGCGTCGATCACGAGCAGCGGGCTGCCCAGGTGATCGGTCACGACCTGGTAGTGGTTGGTGCCGCGCTCAACGAGAGTGAGCCGGCCGGCGTCGTCGTAGCCGAATCGAGCCACCACGGCACCGGTGGCGTCGGTCTGGGCGGCCAGCTTGCCGTCGGGCCCGTAGAGGTAACCCGCAACCAGCTGTCCGTCGACCTTCTTGCCGACACGGGCGCCGCCCGCGTCCACGAGGTACTCCACCCGGCGCCCGCCGGGCAGAGTGACCGCCGTGAGATCGCCGAAGGCATTGAACGTGTAGGCCGCAGTTGAGCCCGCGGAAGTCACGCTGGAGAGCTGACCGTCGGAGCGGAACGTGTATTGCGCGGCGCCCCATGAAATCAGCCGATTTCGATCGTCGTACGCGGCCGCGACGGTGCCGCTCGGTGTCTTGACCGTAGTGCGATTGCCGGCTGCGTCATAGGTGTCGCTCTCGACAGTTTTCCCGCCGACAGTGACCCCGGCGAGCCGCCCGGAAGTGTCGTATGCATATGTCGTTGTCGTGGCGGTGCCAGGGGCACGCGTCTCGGTGGAGCTCACGATCCGGCCGCGGAGATCGTAGGAGTACCGCACCTCGAGCGCCGCCGAGCCGTTGACCGACGTGGCGATCCGGCTGGGTCGCCCCTGTGCGTCGTACTCGCGGGTGGTCTGCACCACGCCCAGAGACGCCTGCGAAACCGCGCCGCTGGTCGGATCGCGATGCAGCGAGACGTCGCCAACCGCGGTAAGGAACCCGCTAGTGTCATAGGCGAAGCCGATTGACGGCGAGCTTCCGACAGACTCGGTGGCAAAGCGGCCTTGCGCGTCCAGCGTGACCGTGACCGTGCCACTGATCGCGCCGGAAACGCTGCGCGCGACCGGGGTCTGGCCCGCATAAGTCAAGCCGGTGTCGACGCCGCCGGGTGCCGTGGCCTTCACGACGAGACCAGTCTTCGGGTCATACGCGACCGTCGACGAGCCCTGGTCGAACGCCCAGCCTGTTATCCGGCCCATCGTGTCGTACGTATAGGCGATCGAGCGATCGCCGGGTCCGACGATCGCGGTGAGGTTGCCATCCTTGTCATAGGTCCGCGTCTCGTACGAGCCGTCGGCGCCGATGGTCGGCGGCAGGAACCCGGTCTGGCGTCCGGCAGCGCTGAACCCGATCGTGGTCGACGGCTGACCCGCCGCAGCAACTCTGACCAACCTGCCAAGTGCATCGTAGGCGGAGAGGATCGTCGCACCGTCGGCGGCGGTCCAGCTCACGATCTGCCCTACCGCGTCCGTGGTGACGTGCTCGACGGCACCGTCCGGGCGGGTGATGGTCTGAGTGCCGTCCGTGCCGTAGGTGTAGGTCGTCTTGGCCGCAGCGGCGCCGCTCCCCGAGGTGCTGGTGGCGATCCACCCCTGGTCGTTGTATGCGAGGACAAGGTTCGGCTGACCCGGGGCGGTCTGCGAGATCATGCGCCCGGCCGTGTCATACGTCTGTACGGTCGCCCGGCCTGCCGGATCGGACCACGTGATCGTGTGCGAGCCCGGGTCGGCCTTCTCGAGCCACGTTTCGCCGGCAACGACGTCCGTGCGCGACCAGGCGCTGACCGCCAGCGGGTCGCCGGCACCGGTCGCAACGGCGATCGCGGCCGTCATGTGGCGAGTGGCTCCGTCCGACCGGGTCTCATCGACGGGAGTTGCGGTCGGGGCGTCCATTCCCCAGCGAGGATCAGCCTGAGCCCCAAGCACGATCTTCGTCCCGTCGGGGAGCGCGACGGCAAACTTGCCGGCGGCGCTGGTGGATACGCTCGTGGTGGTGCCGTCGGGCGCGATGTAGGTCTGGACGCGGCCCGTGCCGGATGCTTCCGACCGGTACGTGGTGACGCGGCCCAGCGTCGTGGTCGATCGGACCTCGACGGAAGTGGCGCTCGCCATGCGCGCCAGGGTCGCGGTCACTCCGTCGGGGTCCGTCGTCAGGACGAGCCGACCGGCGTCGTCGTATTGGTAGGTCGTCACGCCGCCGGTGGGGTCGTAGTAGGTGGTGACGAGCCCGCCAGCGTCCGGCGTGAAGACGGTGGAGCGGCCCGCGGGATCGCGGAGGCCACCGAGATGGCCGGCGCTGTCGAGGAACAATGTGGTCTGCACTCCGTCGGACCCGGCCAGGCCCGAGAGTGTCCCATCGGTCTCGCGCACGACCACCAGGTGGATCGGCGTGCCGTCGAGCGACCCATCCGCACCGGCCAGCCGCCCCGCGGAGTCGTAAGTGAACGTGACGAGGGTTGTTCCCAGGAGCGCGTCCACCGTGCGGACGTGGCGACCCTTCGCGTCGAAAACGTACGCCCGGAGGCCGTCGTAGGTTGGGACCACGCGCTCGCCCGAGGCGAGAACGACGCCCTTGGCAAACCGCCAGGAACCGTCACCGGAGAGTAGTACCCCGGTGGCCGGGTCGTACCGCTGGAGAATGTCGAGCGACCAACCGCCGAGGCCTTCCGCGGCAACGTCCCAGTTTGATCGATCTTTCCGGCCGGGCGCCCATTCGCTCGAGTAGGTCAGGGCCACGCCGGTGCCAACGACAGGCTCGGCCAGGAGGACGGCCTGATGCTCGCAGGGGACGTAGCCGGTGAGGTCGCAGGCTTCCAGCGTGAGCAAGCTGGCAGTCGGCAGCGCAGAGGGAGCGGGCGAGTTCTGCAGGGAAGTCGCCTTGGGGGTGGAACCAGGGCCGCACGCGGCGACCACGAGAGCCACGACGACCAGGGCTGTCCGAGACTTCGTTACGAGTTGTCTCGCCGAGTGCCCCCGCACGCCATTCGTTCTGCCACGAGTTAGATCGAGCCAGCCGCTCACTTCCACAACCCCCAGAATCGGACTGTTGGAGACTCAGGTGTCTCCTGGGTTATGGCGAGTGCCTACCCAATCGTCGGCACCATATCAGCGCCCGGGGGCCAAATCCGGGTCGTCCCATTTTTCCCTCAAGCAACAATTGCAATGAGAAGGAGAAGCGGGCGAGACACGCGGGAAGACGTAGTTGGACTAGCGCCGCCGAGAAGCTGCGGCGCCGGCCGCACGCCCGACGTTGCGCTACGAGAGGGACTTCGAGACCTCGATCAGGATCGAACGACTGACCGGGTCCGACTGGACACTCGCCCTGTAGCCGATCTGCCACAACTGACGGTTGAGGGCATCGTTCAGCTCATCGATGTCCTTGCACACGAGCGCGCCGCGGAGCAGGGCCCGCCGGATCATGCCCTCGTGGAGCGTCGGGACATCCTCACTAGCCAGCACGTCAAACCCGTGGCAGCCGTCGCGGTTCCACTGAACCGAGCTCAGCCGCCGTGGGCCTAAAGCGGTGACAGCACCCGAGCAAACCATCATCTGGGACGACCTCGCTCCACATATCGACCGATCTCCGCGAGATCGCGGTCCTGTCTATGCAATAGAGAGTCATTCGGGCGGCTTCAGGCTTCACCCCGGCGCACCCTACTTCCGGCATTTCGCGGCGCCATTAGTACCTCCGTGAAGCTTCAGCGCTTCTGAATGACTCTTCAGTGCATGAGAGCGGAAGAGAAGGTCATGTGTAGCCCGTCGCCAATTCGAGGCAATATCAGCATGTGGACGACCGCGAGCTTGCCCGGGCGATCGTCGCGGGCGACCGCGATGCGTTCCGGCTGCTCGTCGAGCGCGAGTCGGGGCCACTCGTCCGAGCTTGTGCGCGTGTCCTCGGCGATCCCGTGTCGGCCGAGGATGTCGCGCAGGAGTGCTTCGTGATTGCCCACCGGTTGATCGGCTCATGGCGCGGCGAGGGCTCGCTCCACGGCTGGCTCCTCCGGATCGCGATCAATCGCGCGCTTCGAGTGGTCAAGTCGCGGCGGCCGCTGCTGTCGTTGGTAAACGAAACCGGCGAGCCTCTGCCGATCCCCGGAGGATCGGAACCCCTTGCCGATGTGCTGATGGCGGAGCGCGATCGCCTGGTCCAGCAGGCAGTGGCTTCTCTGCCGGAGCCGTACCGGGAGACGATCGTCCTCCGCTACTTCGGCGAGCTCTCCATCGCCGAGATCGCGAGCCAAACCGGGAGGCCAATCGGCACGGTCAAGACGCATCTCGGCCGCGGACTCCTCCGTCTGCGTCCCGCCCTCGCGGAGGTCCGATCCGTATGAACACGGACGAGCTTGCGATCGAAGCCGAGCTTCTGGGTTACGCCGCTCGAGTTGCTCCGACGCCCTCCGCGACTTTCGTGGCCGGCGTACTGGCCGCCGCGGACCCGCGCCTTTTCGCAGGCGCCACGCGAAGCCCGCTCATGAAGGCCGCCGACAGGTTGCGCGTCGCACTGGCACAAGTCTCGGGCGGTCCGGCCATTCCCTTGAAGGTTCGTCTCCAAGCGGGAGCGATGCTCGTGGTCGTGGCAATGCTCGCAACGGCAGGTGCCGCCGTGGCCGCCACCGGCGCAACGACTGTCTTCAATTGGGTCGCCGGGCCTGCGGCTTCGGCGCCAGGCAGCGCATCGTCGGCATCATCAGGGCTCGAGCCGAACGGATCGACTGAAGCGTCGCAGTCAAGCGACTCGGCCAGCGGCTCCCACAACCCCGCCACCGGCGGTAAGCCGAGTGGGAATCCGGGCGAGTGCGGCCAGCCGATCAACAACCC
>PMXR01000042.1:3944-7015 GCA_003171035.1 Chloroflexota bacterium | reverse complement strand
CCTGCAGCGCTCCGGGACACTAGGTGGGCGGGTATGGCTCCAGCCGTCACGCCCGGCCGAGACTGAAGGCCCGCGCTCGAGGCCGGCTACGTTAGCCCTCGGGCGGCCCACGCGCGCGCGGTCACGACGAACGGTTCGTTCCGGAAGCGTTCGTGGCACAGGTTTCGAAGCTGTCCTTGTCGGTCTGGATCGAGGCCGGCGGTGTAGCTCCCGGCAGGGCCGACGCCGAGTCTGAATGGTTCCCACCACTCCTGGAACGTCGGGTGCTCGACGCTCACCGATAGGATGGTGGCCTCGATGTTCTGCAGGCCAGCTGCTTCGAACAACTCCTCCAGGTGCCCCTCGCGAGCGCCCGCAAGATCGGATTCGTCCGCAACGTCGGGGTCGAGCGCGCGCGCCGCTTCCCAAAATGCGCCGAGCGGCCCCTGCCCGCCGGCATGATCCCAGACACTGGCTGCGACAACGCCCCCCGAGCGGGTCACGCGCGCCATCTCGGTCAACCCCGCGACAGCGTCGGTCATGAAGTGAACGACGAGTTGCGCCAGGACCGCGTCGAAGGACCCCTCAGGAAAGGGCAGATGCTCCGCCGACGCTTGTACAAAGTTGACGCCGGGAAGGCGTTCTCGAGCGGCGAAAACGAACTGCTCGGACGGGTCGACGGCCGTTACGGCGGCCGAGCCGAGTCGCCTGACCAACTCAGTCGTGAGTGCGCCTGGGCCGCAGCCGACGTCGAGGATGCGCTGATCGACCGTCACCCCAGCAAAGGACGCCAGTAGCGGAGCGAGCGGGACGGAGTAGCGTCCCATGAAGCGGTCGTACGCCTCAGCGGGGACTCTGAAGCTCATAGGCGAATTATGAAGCATGCGTCACGTCGTTTGAACTGGCGCGCTCGAGAGAGGAGAGCACGATGAGCAACGAACAGGTGGCACCCGAGACGACCGGTGTTACGGTGAAGTTACTTGCAACGGTTGACCTTGGCCCAGAGATCGAGGGCATGGTCGGGCGCCAGCTTCGAACGCGCATGGTGACCTTCGAGCCTGGAGGCGTCTTCGGCCCGGTTCACGACCACAAGGGCAGACCCGGCACCGTTTATGTCCTGCAGGGAACGATCACTGACCATCGAAGCGGGGTCGCTACGGACTACGGGCCGGGAGTGGGCTGGCCCGAGGATCGGAACACGACCCACTGGCTCGAGAACAGGGGAACGACTCCGGCGGTGGAGATCTCGGTCGATATCGTCAGGCAGGAGTGAGTCGAGGCACTGCTGCCGAGAGCGTCACGGTGACCCGCCAGATCGGGATCACGCGTCCCGGTCTAGCGCCTGCTACGAGGACTACGCCGGCGAGCATGCCTTCGATTACTACAACGCCGAACTCCACTCCAACGTTCGCCGGCCACGCGGTGGCGCACGCCTCCTCCGCGGAATGACGCGTCTGGCCTTGTCATCGTCCTGTCATAGACCCGTCATCCCCACGTCGCAGGAAGACCCGATCCTTCGGCCAGTTCCACCCCAAACCTGGAGGATCAGATGTACCTGTCACCGCGAAAGCTATCGGGAATGCTTGCGCTCGGCGCGATAGGCCTGAGCATCGGCCTCGCGGCATGCACGCAGCCCGGAGCCAGCCCTAGCCCCAGCGCGATGATGCAGGAAAGCCCCAGCGCGATGATGCAGGAAAGCCCCAGCGCGAGTCAGTAGCTCATCGGCCTGCCCGATCTCGAGCCGCTCCGGATCGGGCGGTGCGCCCGACGGCGCGCCTGGTCTCTCGACGGCATCCCGTCTCCTCCCCGTTGCGATGGTAGCCAAGGACGCAACCCATGCTCGTACTCGTTCTCGTCGCCTTCATCGCCGGATTGGTCACGGCGGTCTCACCTTGCGTTCTTCCCATCCTGCCGATCGTTCTGGCGACGGGAGCCGACGGCGACCGACGCCGGCCCTATCTGGTCATCGTCGGGCTGATAGCCAGCTTCACGTTCTTCACGCTCGCGAGCGTCCAGATCATCTCGGCGTTGGGACTCCCAAGCTCCGCGCTCCGGGACATAGCCATCGCCATCATCGCAATCTTCGGGCTGACGCTTCTCGTTCCGGCTCTCTCGGAAGTGTTCGAACGGGCGACGGGGCGTCTGCAGCGGGCCGGTGCACGATTAATGACACCGTCGACGCCCGGCTCACTGGCAATTGCCACGGGAGAGGGCGCGCTCGACAGTGAGCCGGCTGGCCGGTCGCCCAAACGCGCCAGCATCGCCGGCGGCCTGCTAACCGGGGTTGGGCTCGGCCTGGTCTGGACGCCGTGCGCCGGTCCCATCCTCGGAGCAATCACGAGCCTGGCTGTGACCGCGCCGGGCTCCTCGTCGACGCTCGTGCTCGTCTTCACGTACTCGGTTGGAGCCGGGCTGCCATTGCTCGCCATCGCCCAGGGCGGTCGGGCAACTATGGCGCGGTTGCGGATGAGGTCGGCTTCCGCCTGGGCCACCAAGGCGTTCGGCATCGTCGTACTCGTCACGGCGGGTTTGATGGCCGTCGGCGCGGACACGGCCCTTTCGGCCGACCTCACCAGCGCGCTCCCCAACTGGACCGACACGCTGCAATCCCTGGAGCGGTCAAACCCCGTCCAGGCGGCGCTCAACCAGGTCGAAGGGCACGGTCAGCCCACGGGCCAGCCGGCGTCGAACGGGTCCGACCTGAGCGACCTGGGTCCGGCGCCGGAGTTCACCGGCATCGACCACTGGCTCAACTCGAAGCCCCTCACGCTGGCGGATCTTCGTGGAAAGGTCGTTCTCGTGGACTTCTGGACCTACTCGTGCATCAACTGCATTCGGACGTTGCCGTACGTGGAAGGCTGGTATCAGAAGTACGCGTCCGATGGCCTTGTCGTCGTTGGTGTCCACGCACCTGAGTTCGCGTTCGAGCACGACACAGGCAACGTCTCGGCGGCGATCGCCCGCTATGGGATCACCTATCCGGTCGCCCAGGACAACGAGTTCGCGACGTGGAGCGCCTACAACAACGAATACTGGCCCGCGGACTACCTGATCGACGCGACGGGGCACATCAGAGCCGAGCACTTCGGCGA
>PMXR01000042.1:0-3918 GCA_003171035.1 Chloroflexota bacterium | reverse complement strand
GTCGGCGCGCCCATCGCGAACGGCCAGACTCCGGAGACCTATCTGGGGTCCGCGCGCCAGGCCGGGTTCCAGGGCGACTATCCGGGCGATGGCACGCACACGCTCCAGCTCCCGTCCCAGCTCGATCTGAACTCCTGGGCCCTCGATGGAACCTGGGACGTGGCATCGCAGTACATCACGGCCACCCAGGCGCAAGACAAGCTGGAATTGAGGTTCCAGGCACGTGATGTCTACCTGGTGCTGTCCGCACCGGGTTCGGTTACCGCACACGTGACGATCGCCGGCGCAGCGACCACATCGACCGGAGGGACCGAGGACGTCTCGGCCTCGGGCGAACTCACGGTTTCGAGCGCTCGGCTCTATCACCTGGTCCATCTACCTGCATCCGAGCAGGCGACGCTCACGATCACGTTCGACTCGCCTGGGGTCCAGGCCTTTGCTTTCACCTTCGGCAGCTGAGACCCGGCTTTCAGGCGGTAAGCTTTCATTCATCGCCTCGCCTCGCATCAAAGTACCGGTCGCAAGATGAAACCCATGTCTTTCGAAGCAGAAGCCTCTGCGTAATGGCGGTGCCTCAGCCACCGATCCTGGTCGTCGATGACGATGCCAAGATCGTGCGGCTCGTCCGAACTTACCTCGAGAGGGAGGGCTTTCGCGTCGTCGAAGCCTCCGACGGTCGCTCGGCTCTGGCAGCGATCGCGCTGGATCCTCCCCTTCTCGTGGTACTTGATCTAATGCTCCCAGAGGTAGACGGACTCTCGATCATTCGAGCCGTACGAAGGACCGACCGGACACCGATCGTCATGCTTTCGGCCCGCGGCTCGACGGCCGACCGCATCGCCGGCCTGACCGAAGGGGCAGACGACTACCTGGCCAAGCCATTTTCGCCTGCCGAACTTGTCGCCCGGATCAAACGCGTTCTCGATCGCGCCGGCCAGCCCGTCGCGGCGACGCCTCCAGCGCAGATTCTCCGGCACGGCGACCTTGTTCTGGACCTGGACCGACACGAGTGCGCCGTCGCCGGCAAGCCAGTCGAATTGACTGCCCCGGAAGTCCGACTGCTAGCCGCGCTAATCGAGGCCGACGGTCGAGTGCTCAGCCGCGAGCGGCTGATGGATGCGGTCTATGGAGATGGCGACGCCTTCGTCCTGGATCGCACGATCGACGCGATGGTGAAGCGTCTCCGAGAGAAGCTGGGCGATACTACCGAGCAACCTCGCTACATCGCGACCGTGCGTGGCGTGGGCTATCGGGCAGCCCGACTTGACGTGGGGGTGGCATGAGACCGCGTATCCCGCGAGGGATCGGAAGCCGGATCGCATTGGCCGCAGTGTTCGTGTCGGTCCTGGCCGTTGGAATCGTGGCCATCGGGACCCTCGTCCTGGGCGGCCGATCCTTCGTTGACCTGATGACCTCCGACGGCCACTCGGCCGCTTCCGCTCAGTCGATGTTCGACGGCTCCGTCGGCCAGGTGGTTGCCATGGCGCTGATCGTGGCGATTGTCGCGGCCACGGTTCTATCGGCTGTGCTCGCCAGTAGGATCGCTCGCCCGCTCCGAGAAATGACAAGAGCGGCGAGCCAGATTGCGAGAGGCGAGTACGAGGCTCGCGTCTCACCTAAGGGCCCCGAGGAACTTGCAGGATTGGCCGAGTCGTTCAACTCAATGGCCGCTGCCCTGCAGGAGCAGGAGCGGCTGCGGCGCGACCTCATCGCCAACGCTGCCCACGAATTGCGCACGCCACTCACCAACCTGCAGGGTTACCTGGAGGCACTGCGCGATGAGGTGATCCCAGCAGACCGCGCAACGTTCGAATCACTATGGGATGAGGGCGAGCGACTGGTTCGACTGTCGCGGTCCCTCGACGTGCTAGCCGAGGGAGATTCGATTGACGCCGCACGTCCCCTCATGACAGTGGACGTTTCCGCGGCCGTCGCGTCCGCGGCAGATCTTGTCGCGCCGGCCATGGCTCAGTCGGGACTCCAATTGGAGACGGACCTTGAACCGTCCCTGACTGCGCTGGCCGAGCCGGACGGACTCGCTCAGGTACTCGGGAATCTTCTGCAGAACGCGGTTCGATATACGCCGTCGGGTGGCACGGTGCGGTTGCGTGCCGAGCGCCACTCGGAAGCAGTCCTTGTATCGGTGACCAACACAGGGGCTGACATACCGGCCGCCGATTTGCCGCATGTCTTCGAACGGTTCTATCGGATCGAGAAGTCGCGCGCGGCCGCCCGCGGAGGGGCCGGCATCGGTCTGGCGATCGTCCGCCAACTCGTTCAATCGTTCGGCGGCCGTGTCGGCGTTGAGTCGCGCGACGGCGTGACGCGGTTCTGGTTCAGCCTGCCGGCGGCCGTTGCGGTCGAGCCCTCGGGCACGCGCGACTTGCAACGGGCTCCGCTGGCGCACCGCTAAAGGCCGCGGATCAATCGCACTTTGATGTCGAACATGTTCAGGGCCGGAATCCCCTAAGCCGTCTTCCAGACTCGACCAACGTAGCTCGGGATGTTCGCGACCGGGATCAGCAAAGATGGCGACGGTGTGTCGGCTCTAATCCTCTCGCCCCGACCATTCGGGTAGGTAGCCTTCGAAGGGGACGCTTCCACGCTCGAATTGCGTCTCGTGGCGCAGTTTGTCCGCCTGCTCGGTCCCACCTTTTCGAGGGTGATCCTGAACCGACGGACCTCAATGTCCCATCCGCACCCGGCCGCGGTGGCATTGGCGGCGGGCCGCTTCACGGTCCGCGCAGCGGCTCGGGGCCTTCCTCAGCCCACAGCCGCGCTGAGCGGCACCCCTGCTGTCGACACGGGCGTGACCTCGGCGATGTCGAGCACCTCGAACCAGATCGGCGCCTCGATCGGAACAGCGGCACTAAGCCAGCGCCTTTCGATAAACGCTCGTGGCCCACCACAGCGACAACACCGTTAGCACGCCCAGCACCGCGAACGCCGTGCCGACGGTCGCGTTCACGATCGAGCCGTTGGCCAGGACTCGCGAAGCCTCGACCGCGTAGTACATGGGATCGACGTGCGCCAGCACGACCATCCATGACGGCGCCAGGGAGAGCGGGAGCAGGATCCCGGAGAGCAACATCAGGGGCAGCTGCATCCCGGTCACGACCGCGGCGAGACTGCCGATCTGGCGCAGCTTGATGCCGAGGGCGCTGGAGATGGCCGAGGTCATCGCAGTGATCAGCGAGGCCAGCGCCAGCAGAATTGCGGTCCCGGCGAGGTTCGGATGGAAGCCGAAAGGGATGGCCACGAGGATGACGATCAGGGCAGGAATGATCAGCCAGACCACGTCACGCAGCACAGTGCCCAGCAACAGCGCGAAGCGGCTTGCCGGGGAAACGGTGAGTCGTTCGAGCACGCCCGTATCCAGCTCGATGATCGTTACCCACCCGGCGCCCATGCCGGACCCGAAAGCCATCAGGACGATGATGCCAGGCACGAATACGTCGAGCACGCTTGTCCCGGCGAAGCCCGGTCCTCCGGCAAGGGCCTGGAGCAGCGGGGCAAACAGGGCCAGATAGAGCAGCGGGCTCGCAAGTCCGGCGAATATCCAGACCGGCTGGCGCATGAGCTCAAGCATCTTTCGGCGAAAGAGCAGCTGGGTTTCGACGGCGAAATTCATCGCACAGCCTCCGCGTTGTTCTGACCGGCGTCGCGCAGGGACCGGCCCGTTTCCTGGAGGAAGACGTCGTCGAGCGATGCTTCTGAGAGCGAGAGCGCCGCCAGCGGCACGTCTCGGGCCTCGAGCAGCTGACCTACCGCGGCGACCGCGGCCCGGCCGTCCGAGGTCCGAAGGCGGAGCGCTTCGCCATCTAGCCAGGCCCCGGAGATCGGCGCCAGGTTTGCCAGCGCCGCGCGGAGGTCTTCGAGTTCGGACGCAGGCAAAGCCGTCCGCACGACGAATGTGCC
>PMXR01000125.1:1891-7767 GCA_003171035.1 Chloroflexota bacterium | reverse complement strand
TCGGGCCCAAGACGGCCGATCGATTGCACGGCCTGGGCATTCGAACGATCGGCGAGCTGGCTGCGCTTCCGCCGGAGACGCTGGCCCGCGCCCTCGGCGATCACGGCGCCACGCTGCACGACCGGGCGCTCGGCATCGACCCGGATCCGGTCGTCGGCGGCGGCGATGCGGCCAAGTCCGTCAGCCACGAAACGACCTTCGCGGTCGACGTGACGGATGCGGCCGAGATCGAACGGACGCTGCTGGCGCTGACCGAAGGCGTGTCGGCTCGGCTGAGGTCCGCCGGGATTCGGGCGGGGACGGTGGCCGTGAAGATCCGCGACTCGCAGTTCCGAACCATCACCCGGCAGAAAGCGCTGCCGGAGCCGAGCGACCTGACGGACACGATCTGGCGGGCGGCGCTCGAACTCACCCGACCGGAGATTCGCGGCAAGAAGATCCGACTCCTCGGCGTCTCGGCGACCCAGCTCGGGCAGCCGGAGCAGATCGGCATGTTCGAGGTCGTGGACGCGAGGCAGCGGCGGGTGGTGGACGCCACGGACGCGGTTCGCCGGCGCTTCGGCGATCGCGCCGTCACNNCCCTTCGAGCGCGACCCGGCCTCCGCGGTGGAGGGGCGAGTCGGCATTCCGAAGTTCGACGATGAGGCGGAGTAGGGGCGCCCTCGCGGAGCGACAACTTGCCAAACGGCCCTGGCGCCGTGCCCCGGTGTGTCAGAGTCTGGCCGGGCACGGCTTCAGCCGTTGCCTCGGCGCAGGGATCCGTGGGCGTTGGGCAGACCGTGCGGTAGGGAGGCAGCATGACGAGCAATCAACAGGTGTGTCCGAACGGACATCCATTGACGCGGCCCGGAATGACCTTCTGCGAGACGTGCGGCGCTCCGATCGGAGCGCCGGCAGCGGCGGCGAGCCCCGCGCCATCGGCGGCGATCGTCGGGAGTGCTCGCTCGAACACGCCTCTGATGCTCGGCCTGGCTGCCGTCGCAATCATCGCCGTTGCTGCGGGTTCCTACCTCGTGCTGGCGCCCAAGGCGGCCACGACCGCCGCGCCATCCGTCCCGATAGCGGCGGTGGCGACCAAGACTCTTGCCGGCGGGCAGCCTTCACCGGCGGCGTCTGCCTGGGCAGTGTCGGCCGCGCCAGATGTCACCACCGCCCCAGACGTGACCGCGCCGCCGGACGTCACTCCGGCCCCCGTCATCACACCCGTGGCCGGAAAGACGTGTCACAGCGCCAAGTTCGCGGTGACCGTGACGTACCCGGCCGCCTGGTACGAGTACACGGCCGACGCCGACCGAACATGCGCCCTCTTCGACCCCAAGCCGTTCCCGACGATCACCGACGGCAGCGAACCGACCGGGGTCATCGAGATGTTCAGCGAGGCGAATCCCATGGCCAAGGTGGTATCCGACTACCAGGCCGGCGGCGCGAAGGTGCTCCAGATGACGCCGACCACGATAGACGGCAAAGCCGCCACGCTGTTCGAAATCGACGATACCGGCGTAGGCGTTGCCCCCAACGGCATGCACGAATACCTGTACCTGATCGACATGGGCCAAACGACGCTCGTCGTAGGGACGCAAGGTATCTACGACCCATCGGCGGCCACCGCGGATTGGCCGTATGACGGCTACAAAGACAACATAAAGGTCGTTGACTCCATCGCCAGGACGCTCAAGTTCGACTGAGCCACAATTGGCAATCGCGAAGAAGGGGCGCCGGCGAGATGCCGGCGCCCCTTCTTCATGCGCGAGCGGTCAAGGCGACGCCAGCTTATAGGTGTAGGTGACTGTTACGGCCTCAGGGCCCATGCTGACCTGGAACTCCACCTCCAAGGGTGAGCCGTCGGAGGTCTTGGCAGGTGCCGTGAACGATCCGGCCACCGCCTGCCCGCCCGAAGCGCCTTTGCATGTGACCCTGCCTTGGAACATCGGATCAGTCGATACGTCGAACACGTAGGCCGCCAGGTAGGCATCGTCAACCACGCAGTTGGCCGCATCCTCGGTCAGCTTGACGCCGCCGGTCACCGCGACCTGCGTGCCCGGCTTGAAGCTGTCCGGTATGTCCCACACGAAGTCGCCCTGGCCGCTCAGCGGCGTGCCCGAGCCGTCCGATTTGGCGTACATGGTGGACGTCCAGACCGCCGTCAGTCCGCCGCGGCCATTTCCCTTCACGTCAAAAGTGTCGTAGCCGCAGGAGCCGATGCACTGCTCCTCGCCGACGCTGACGTCGACAAGCTGCCAGTCTCCGGCTGCGGCTGGAGGCGGCGCAACGCTATCGATCGGAACCGTCAACACTCCCCACTCCGTGAGGTCGTTCCCGTCTGCGTCGAGGAAACTGATCGAGACCTCCTTCGGCGGCGTCGGGCCGTATGAGTGTTGCTTGGTGACGATCGACTTGCGGGTGTCGTCAGATTGAGTGACGACCTTGTCTTTCGAGGTGCCGTCGCCCCAATCGAAGACCGTAGTGAACTTGTCCACGTGTGAAGGGATGTGGTCAACGGTCACGGCAAGGGCGACCGGTTTGGTGGGATCGGTGATGTGAGACGGGTCGACCGACACGGCTGCGCGCCACCACTGGGGGTCGTATGGCATCTGGCCCTTTTCGTCCCACATGCCCTTGTATCGCGGGTCACCGGGTTCGGGGCGGAAGAGGTACAGGCTAGCCAACGCTTCGGCGACCGGCTGGAAGATGCCGTGTTCGTCGACCATGTAGACCTTGCCGTCGACCATGACCTCGGCCCACGCGTGGGCATGATCGACGTCAAACTGGTACCCGAAGACGGCCTTGGCAGGGTAGCCGAGAGAGCGAAGCATCGACACTTCCGCGTTGGTCGAATCCGTGCAATCGCCCGTCATCCCGCCTTTCGTCAGGTAGTCGACGGGCTTCTGCCAGCTGGAGGCACCAGCTTCGTCTGTGTAGTGGATCTCAGTTGCCGTCCCGTCGGCCTTGACCAGGTTCATCTTCACGTCCGGATGGGAGCCGCTCTCCAGGTAGGCTGCCAGTGCCTTGTGATCGCTCAGCTTCACTCCGCCGAGCGTGGCGCTCTTGGCAGCATCCTCGACGACGGACTCATTGGGGGTGATCCACTTGCTGGCCTTGTTGTCGACGATGGCGTCGCTTGCAGTCAGCTTGTGGTAAATCACGACTCCCGCTCCGATGATGACCGCGGCCAGGACCGGCACCGCAACTGCAGCTATCGAGACGCCCCGGAAGTCCTTCAGCCTGACGCTGACCGAGTTCGCGTTCTTGTCGACCGCACCAGAGAGAACCACCCACGTCTTGCCGTTCCAATAGGCGGGTGCGACCGTGTCCTCCGATACGCTGGTCGGCAGGAACTTCTCCGAATAGGGAACGGTGACGGTTACCGGTTCGTTGAACGAACTGCCCTCAGGCCCGAAATCGACGACGGGTCCGACCATGTAGGCGTAGCCCGTGCCGTTCGCGGGCGGAGTCCCCGTGGCGAGGTGGAAGGGGGACTGGAGGACCTTCATCTGCAGCGTGGTCGCCGATGCGAGTGCTCCGGGTGGAACCACGACCGAAGCGCCGAGCTTGTCCAGCCGGCCTCCGGTCGCGGGCTGGATCGATGCCTGGACCTGATCGTAGGTGACATCGATGACGGTGGGGGCTTCCATTGGCGTGTCAGCAATTGGCGCCTGCGAGCTGGCGCCTCGGGAATTGATCACCACCGCGGCGCCGATCCCTCCAGCCGCGACGACAACCACTGCCAGAAGCAACGGCGCTACTCGCCGTATCCCGAACGGTTGGCGTGGAGTCGACGGGGCAAGTGGCGAGGCGTACTGAGCGGCGTACGGAGCGGGCTGGACCGGCGGTGCGATCGCCGGCGCCGGCATGCCCGCCTGGGCGGCCGGGGCTTGGGCCGGCATGGGGCGGCCGCAGTTTCCGCAGAAGATCGCGTTCGGGCCGACGGGCCCGTGGCACGACGGGCACGCGGCGGTCTGGGCGGGAGCCTGGACGGTCTCAGCGGCCGCGGCTTGCTGCGGTATCTGGCGGCCGCAGTTGGCGCAGAAACTGTCCGTAGCGCTGGTCTGGCCACCGCAGTACGGGCAGAACCTATGAAACGCTTGGTCCACATCACCCTCCCGATTCGCGCTCCTCGAATGCCCAGTAGGTAATCTGGCTGGCCATGGCTGGTCCAGAGCCATTCGGCACAACGGGTGCGCCCGCAAGCAGGCGTGGAGCGATCTAGTTCCTGCTGGCCGTTCACATGAAGCAGGCCGACCCCGTTGACGCCCCGTCAAGAAATGCCGACGGCGTCCGATCGGCCGCACGCGCCGTCTACTTCGCGTCCCCCGCCTCGGCGTCGAGCAACTGTCGCTTTCGAGCCAGGCCGTAGGCGTAGCCGTGGAGCGAGCCGTCTGAGCCGATGACGCGATGACACGGAACTATCACCGGCACGGGGTTCGAAGCGCAAGCTGTGCCGACCGCGCGGGCCGCGCCTGGGGCGCCCACCTCTACCGCGATCTGGCCGTAAGAGCGCGTCTCTCCGAAAGGGATCCGGCGCAGCGCCTCCCAGACGCGCCTCCGGAAGGCCGTCGTGTGGACATCCAGCGGCAGCGCCTCTGCTTCGGGGCGGCGCCTGCCCGCGGGCAGGTCGGAGACTATGGCGGCCACGTCCGCAAGCGCGGCGTCGTCTCTCGTAAGAATCGCCAGCGGGAATTCGGTCCGGAGATCTGCGGCCAGCGAATCCGGCGAGTGGCCGAGACGGACGCTGCAGAGGCCGCGCCGTGTGGCCGCGACCAGAGCCACTCCCTCCGGGATCAGGGCGATCGTCCAGCGTATGAACTCGCCCGCGGCGCCACCGCGGTACCTGCCCGGCGCCATGCCTAGTTCTCCGTTGGCGGCCGCATAGGCTGCGCTCGAGGAGCCGTAGCCGGCGTCGTATAGGGCCTCGGTAACATCATGCCCGGCCGCCAGCCGCGAGCGAAAGGTCTCCGCTCGGCGCGCCGAAAGCCACGCTCGCGGCGTCACACCGATCGAGTCGCGGAACAACTCGCGAAGCCTTCTCTCGGTGAGGTGGAGCTCGCCAGCCAGGTCTCGGTCGGTTGGGACGTCCTCTCCCGCCGTCAAGGCGGCCATTATTCGACCTACGGCCGACTGCACCGGATCGGACGAGGCGGTCTCCGGTCCAACGAGCCGGTCCGGCCGGCAGCGGAGGCAGGCGCGTGCGTCCGCGGCCAGGCCTTCCGAGAACCCGGCAATGACTCGCACCCGATCTCGACGGGGTGTCCGCGCCGGGCAGCCGGGACTGCAGATGATGCCTGTGCTGACCACGACGAAAAGAAAGGGCCGGCCGTGTCTGGTGGAGATGGCCGTCCACTCGTCGTCGGTCGCCGACCGTCCGAATCTGGTCAGGCGTTGTGCCGTACTCATGGTGCGGAGGATACGGTCGGCAGGTCCCGATGGCTTCCGGACTCTGGTTTTGCCCGAGCCGATTCGCTTGTGTCATACAGCTGTCACAAGCAGGCCGGACGATGTGCCCGTAATCGAACGAACGGCCGGTTTGCTTGACACAGAACGGTTGTTCACATAGGATGGTCGTAGTACTAGAACGTCCGTTCATATGCTTGGGTGCCCCGGGCGAACGACGGCGCCAGAGCGAAGAGGAGCCACTTGATGGCCATCGTCCGCATGGAACCCGTAAACGTCCGTGTCCGAGCCGACTGGCTGGACGGCGCCCCGCGCGAGATCACCTGGGGTGAAGTCCGCTTGCCGGTGACGCGCCTGACTGCAGTCCGCAGTGAAATCTCGGCCTTCCGCGCCGCAGTCGGCCCCCGTACGTTCTTCGAAGTCGAGACGCCGGGAGTCAAGCTGGCGCTCTGCTACACGCACCGATCGCGTCGCTGGACGGTCGATGG
>PMXR01000125.1:1664-1819 GCA_003171035.1 Chloroflexota bacterium | reverse complement strand
GTGGAGCGCCTTTCCTCGGCCGAGCCCGTTCCGGGAGGAGGAGCGGCCTCGGCTCTGGCGGCGGCGTTGGGAGCGTCACTCGTTGCGATGGTCGCGGGCCTGTCCGCCGGTCGTCCCAAGTACGCGGTGTATGAAGACACGTTGTCTCGGGCGGA
>PMXR01000125.1:360-1547 GCA_003171035.1 Chloroflexota bacterium | reverse complement strand
AGCAACGTGAACGCGTCGAGCGACGTGCTGGTTGCGGCGCTGCTCGCCGAAGCGGGCGCCAGGGGAGCGGCCGAGAACGTGCGCATCAACCTGCCGTCCACCGGCGATGAGGAGTACTCAGAGGCTCTGAGCCGCCAGCTCGACGAGATGCTCCACGACATCTCGGCGCTGGCGTCGCGGACTCGCGAGATCGTCCTGTCCGGGGGGCCTCGGGACCCGGAGACGGAGACGGAGCCGGAGGCGGAAGCGGAGACGGAGCCGGAGCCGGAGGCGGAGTGAGCGATCACCGAGGCGTGACGCCCGCCGCCACCAGACCGGCCGCGCCTGCTGGCCGGCAGCCCCATCGCGGCCCAGATTCGAGCCGGCCTGACCGCCGACTTCGCCGCGTTCAAGGAGCGCTGGGGCTACGTGCCCACATTGGCCGTCGTCCTCGTCGGCGCAGATGCGCCTTCGGCCGTGTATCTGCGGCAGATCCTTCGAACCTGCCAGAAGGTAGGCGTCCAGGGGCGGCTGATCGAGATCGGCTCGGACGTCACCCCGGACGCGCTCTGCAACGAGATCGAGCGGCTCAACGTCGATCCGGCCGTGGCGGGCATCATCGTCCAGATGCCGCTCCCGGCCCAGATCCCGCTGCGGACCGTGATCGATTCGATCGACCCGACCAAGGACATCGACGGCATCCACCCCCGCAACGCCGGCCTGCTCTCACTCGGCTATGACGGCTTCTTGCCGGCGACGGCCCAGGCCGCGGTCGAGATCCTGAAGCGTTCGGGGATCGAGATCGCCGGCAAGCGCGTGGTCGTCGTCGGACGTTCGAACGTGGTCGGCAAGCCGGCGGCGCTGCTGCTCCTGCGCGAGCATGGCACGGTCAGCGTCCTCCACTCCAAGACTCGCGACCTCGGCCGCCACACCCGCGACGCGGAGATCCTGATCGTCGCGGCCGGCAAGGCGGGCCTGGTCACCGGCGAGATGCTCTCGCCCGGGGTCGTGGTCGTCGACGTCGGCATCAACGTCGTGGGCGACAAGCTCCTGGGCGACGTGGATTTCGAATCCGCGAAGGGCGTCGTTTCGGCGATCACCCCGGTGCCTGGCGGCGTGGGGCCGCTGACGAATGCGCTGCTGCTGACCCATTTGCTCCGCGCCGCCACGGATCAGGCCGAGCGTAGCGCCGCAGCCGCGAAGGGAGC
>PMXR01000125.1:0-207 GCA_003171035.1 Chloroflexota bacterium | reverse complement strand
GTCACCGCCATCACGCCGACCCCACTCGGCGAGGGCAAGACGACCACCAACATCGGCCTGGTCCAGGGCCTCAACCGGATCGGCCATCGCGCGGCGGTCTGCATCCGCCAGCCTTCGCTCGGGCCCGTTTTCGGGATCAAGGGCGGCGCGGCGGGCGGCGGCTACTCCCAGGTCGTCCCGATGGAAGACTTCAACCTGCACCTCACC
>PMXR01000067.1 GCA_003171035.1 Chloroflexota bacterium | reverse complement strand
GCGATCGACACGACGAGCCGGAGATTGGCCACTATGAGCTGCTCGCGGGCATCGCGACCGATCTTGACCAGCTCTCCCTTGCGGTGCGCGAGCTTCGTGTTGAGCGGCACATCCGGATCGAAGCCCATCCTCTTGAGTAGCGCGGCATCGTGGCCGGTGGTGACCCAGCGCTGTAGAGCCGGGAAGGCGACGCCCTCGCGGGTCCAGTCGAACAGGGCGCGAAGTCCCACGTTGTCGCGTGAATCCAGATCCCCGTTATGCACCGCGAGGTAGGCGAAGTCCAGCAGCGTGACGAACGCGTCCGGCGTGAGCGCCTCGTTGTAGGCCGTGACAAGGTGGCGAGCCTCCTTGAGGAGCGCCTTCGTCCCGTCGGATTGGACCTCCTTGGCAGCCTTGACGAAATGGAGGTCCGGCGTGGGCACCAGCAGGTCACCGGCCGCCTCGTCGGAGACCGCGTCGCGGACCATCGTCTCCGCCTCGGGCCCGAACGGCAGGCGATGCTGCGTCCTGGCCGTGCGGGTCTTGCGCTCGGTGTCGTGGGTCGTCCACTCGTGGAGCGAGACCATCGCCTTCCAGGGCGCCTCGACAAGCTGCTCGCCGAGTTCGATCGCCTTGGCCAGGACGACCTCCTCCTCGGCGGTCAGGAGGGTAGCCCTACCGATCTCTCGAAGGTACATGCGGACCGAGTCGTCGATCTCGGTCATGTCGGCCGAGAGCGCCTCGATCTCCTCGGCGGTCGGCTTCGTGAGCGCCTTGGCGTCGAGCCTGGCCTCCTGTAGGTCGGCTCTGTGGCGATCGGCACTACCAGCGGCGAGGGCGACCTCAAGGAGCTGCTGGTCGCGGGAACCCTGGGTCATCGTGGTCCTCCGGCGGATCGGGCGAGGAGACCCATCGGCCCGCAGCCGATGGCATCTCGACGGTCGGCCCGTCCGCAACGAACCGAGAGCAAGCTCCCTCTACGGTATACCTTCGAGCGGGGACATCCAGCAGAAAGCAGGCGGGCGCCTCCTCCGCGGCAGAGGCCCCATCCGCACGAGCTGCATCTTCATCTCCGTTCCGCACCATCGCTGGATCGTGACGCCGGCTAGCCGACCTAATCGACCAATTCCTTGACGCCGGACATATGCTGCCGAAAGGAGAGTGGGCGACCCCGCAGGGTGGAACGCCACCTCGCGTCTGGCCCCCTGGGTACGTGGAGAGGGCCGCGCGGCGATCCCAACCGGCCAACCGGGCTGGGCCCATCGGGAGGATGGCGATGAGAAGGAACGCCCGTGGGGCATTCGGTCTGTTGCTGGCTGGACTGCTGGTGTCCTGTTCAACGCCCACGAGGACTCCCGTGCCATCGGTTTCCGCCGGCACCTCCCCAGTCGCGTCCACGCCCACGCCAACTCCGACGCCCGCATATCGCACTCAGCCGCAAGGATTTAGCCCGTTCGCAATAGCCATCACGAAGAACGGCGAATTCGCGTACGTCGGCTTCGATCTGTCGGAAACGGTGCTGAAGGTACGCCTGAGCGATCAGACCGTCGTCGCGGCAGCGGACCTGTCTCAGTACTTCCCCATCGAGTCCGAGACAGCGGTCCTGGATCAGAGCGAATCCAAGCTCTTCGTCTACTCACCGACATGGCAGAAGCTGATCGTGCTCGATACCCAGACCATGGGCGTCGTCCACATCATGCCCGGCATCAGCATCGGCAGGATGGTTCGATCTTTATACGGGCCGGAGCTGATCACCTGGGACGGCGGAGGGACGGTCAGGCTCGTCAACACCGACACCTACGCGGTCTCGGAGACCGTGTACCCGAACGAGTTCTTCGTGAAGATCCAGGAGAGCGTTTCGAGCCCGGACCTCTGGTACGTCGTCAGCGGAAAGGGACCCGGCGCAGCCCGGGTCAGCGCAGGAATCTACAACCACAAGACCAAGAAATGGAGCCTCAAGGTCTCTCTTCCCTCGGAGGCCACGGCGGGCACCGTCTTCGACTTGAAGGCCTTGCCCAACGGGAAGAAAGTCTACGTCGCCGTCTTTGGCGGCCCAGACGTCAACGGGTACGGGTCTGGCTCGGTGATGTCGGTCGACCTCGCAAGCGGCGATGTCAAGGCCATTCCGATCGATGGTGGCGCCATGCCCCTTGAGGCCAGCCCCGACAGTCGCTGGGTGTACGTGGGCACTGATGCCCCGACAGTCGATGCCGATAACGTTCTCGTGGTCGACACTCAACTCGACGAGGTCGCCGGCCACGTTGACCTAGGGCGCACCGCGTACGGATGGCGGCACACACAGGTCAACGTCCTTGAAACGGATCCTGCCAATCCCTCCGTTCTATATGGGACCGACACCGACGGGAACTCGCTCTTCAAGGTGGACACCGACAGCCTCACCGCTGGCGCCGACTTGGTCTTCAACCGGGAGAGTCTGCAGCCTCACCTCTTCGTCAGACAGCCGGGGAAGGCCGCTGGCTACGTCCTCGCAACGCACAGCCCGAGTGCCTTCGTCCTCAATCTCGACCAAGCCACGATTGAGCGTACGGTTGAACTGCCCGGCATTCGCGCGGATGCCGGTGAATACGATGTCGCAGTAGCCGACACCGGAACACTCCTCGTGGCCCAGGGGGAGAGCGTCCTCCGGGTTGATCCAACTGGCATGCGTCTGCTCGGGACCGATCCCCTGCCGCAGGGGATAACCGGTCTCTGGAGCTTCGAGCTGTCAAACGACCAGAAGAGTCTGTATGCGATTTCGGGGGATGACCCGCCGGACACATTCCTGCGCCTCGATGCCTCGACTCTCCAGGTGGAGGCCAACGTCAAGCTTCCCGGCGGCGGCTTCAACAGCAGACCGTTCGAACTGCCGGACGGCTCCAAACTCTATGCCTTGGGCGGACATCAGAACGGAGCCGTAGCTATCCAGGTGATCGATCTCAAGACCAACGCCATCGCGAAGACCATCACTTTCAATGAGCCCGATCTGCAGGGCATCTCGGCCGGTCCGTACTACCCGTTCGCCTACGACTCGGGATCACACACGCTCTTCGTGGGTGCCACGCAGGTTGTCCTGGCCATCGATACCGACACGGACGCCATCACCAGGGTGATCCATCTGGGAGATGTACAGAAGGCCATCGGTCTGAACCCGGGGCAGCTTACGTACATCAACGCGGTGGGCATGGTCTATAGCCCTAGGGAGGACTACCTCTACATCGCTCACCTTGATCGCAGCTTCATCAGCATCTACGACCTGAAGAAGGGCAGGTTCTTGTCGCAAGTCATCCCTCTGAAGGGGTATTTCCCGCGCTCGGTGTTCGCGAACGACGATTGCACCAAGATCTACTCGGTCAATATCCGCTCTGACAGCGTCTCGGTGATCGATGTTGCATCGAAGACCGTGGAGAGGGTTCTCGACTTGCACGCCTATCTACCACAGTCGTAGCGGTGGTCCCCGCCTGGCCATGCTGCCCCTAGACCGGTGCCACAGCTCGGCGCCCAGGGTCGCCGAGTCCCACGTGCACGCACTCATGGGGTGCGCCGCCGGGCGCTGGCCACGGCGGGTCTGAGGGTATTCGGAGGGACGGAAAGGTCAGAAGCCGAACGGGTCGCTACTGACCCAGGAACTTGTGGCGCCCGAGTCGTCCACAGCTCTGACCTCGAACACGTAGGTGTGGCCGGGCTTCTCGTAGACGGTTGCGATTGGGGACTTGGTGTTGGCGACAGATTCAAAGGCGCCGCCGTCCCGCTGCGCCTTTAGTTCGTAGTGAATAGGCCCGTTACCGCGTTCCAGGGCACCGAACTGCAGTGAGAGCGGAACTGCGCCGCTGGCAGCCGGGCGGCCCGGTCCGAGTGTGACGGTCGGCTGGATCTCCGTCGGAGGCGTCACCTTGCCCGGCGCGACGTAGTAGTAGTTGACCACGGGTTGGGCGTTGTAGGCCCCTGTCAGATCGACCGAGACCTGACCGTGCGGGCCGCGCTTCCAGTGGATGTGGGTCTCGTTGTACACGGTCACGCTTAGGTGTGCGAGTGTGGCTCCCGCCGGGGCCACCAGTGGCTGGATCGTGATCAGGCCTGGCTGCGGGTACCACTCGTACGGAAAGGGCCCGTACTGACAAATCAAGGTCGATGGGTCGCACAGGCCCCCGGCCCCACCTAATGCGGCCTGACTGATGGTCTGGTCGAACCCGGCTGGACCCTGAACGCGGTAGTCGAACGAGAACTCGCCGGCGAAGTTGGTCGAGGTCATGCCGAGGTTGGGTTGGAAACCCTGACCCGGTAGGGACACATCTCCACAGTTGGCCAGCGACTTGGCCGACTTGAAGTTGGTGCCTGGTGGGCAGATCCATGTGGCAACGTCGAAAGCGATCGTGGGCGGCGTGTACACGAGCTGGCCGCGAGAGGCCCCCGCTGGATGCGAAGAACTGTTGACCTGCAGGTAATAGCCGCCCGGATTGGCGGCAATCGCGTCGATGGTGGCCTGATCGACGCCCTCGGCACAATGGAAGAAAGGCAGGTCGACGACGAGCGCACCGACACTGCCGGCGTCGCCCTGGTAGATCCCGGCCGAGGTTATGTCGGGAACTAGGCCCGTGTTCGCAAACCAGCAGACCTCACCGGCGGTGCCGCTTTCATAGACCCCTGCATATGGATCGTCTGTCCCGGGTTGACCGGTCCCGGCTGGCACCACGTTATCGGGAGAAAGGCTCACCGAGAAGTTCGGTGGGGGCGGCGAGTCCGCCAATGCTCGAGCCGGCACCCCGACTGTGATCGCCGAGGCCGCCATCGCGGCCACTGCAAGAAGGCCACCTAATCTGACCATGCGAAACGAAGTGTCCACGAATCCTCCTCGGTCCCCATGCGGCACAGTTGCTGCGCTTGGCCAGGATAGAGCCACAGATGAGCGCTCACACGGCGTTGGCTCACGGCAAGAGTTGGGCCTGACCGAGCACGAGCGGGTGATGGTGTCGCTGGTCCACGCGGTCCCCCGACACTCTGTACGCTCTCGAAGCCGACATCCGACTTGGGGAACGCTCGTGGACCAGCTCTCCTTCGACACCGCCGTCATCCTCTTCGTCGGGATTCTGCCGGGTTCAGTCTTCGTGTCCGCCCGCTGTTTGATGGCGCTTGGACTGTTCCGTCGTCCGGAGGAGCAGTCCTGGGTCTTCCGCATCGTCGGCCGAGGCTACGCTTATGGCCCACGACGCGACGACGCCGAGTGGTTTGCTGTTGCCGCGATCCTTTTCCTGGCGCTGAATGCGATCGCGGTCTTCTGTGCGTTGCCGGTCCCTGGGGCTCCTTATGAACTCGGCTGGGTCTATTTCGCAGTGCTCGCAGTCTGGTTCCTCTATGTGGCGCTGACCGCCGTCATTGCCAGAAACCGTCGCCGAGAGTACGGCCTGGACGACCTGGCACAGGCTTCGCCGCCCACGCGATCCAGGTTCGACGTGCTCATCGATCGACTCGACCTCGAGGACGCGCTCGAGGACGGTTCTTATTGGGATCAAGAGCCGACGACGCCAAAACCGAACCAGCTCTCCGAACCTGCAAGCGTCGACGAGGAGATGGAAGCAACCGCCGACAAGGGCGAGCCCTGTGCGGTCTACCCGATCGAGACGCAAGGAGCGCTGATCCTTCCCGCCAAGTTCGATGTTGCCGCAGCGGCCGACTCCTACCTAGGCGCACTGATCCTCGAACTCGCCTCGGTCGTTCAACCGCAGTTTCCGAGCGCAAACGCGTCCCTACCCAACCTCGTTGTCCGCTCCAGGATTGTTCGGGCGTACCCCGGCAGCAGACTCGCGCGCTATGGAAGCGGCGCGGCCCTCAGCTTGCTCTTCGGGGTCGGGGCGGCAGTCTTCGAGGTGGAATCGCAGCTCACGGCCAACGGCCTTCTAGTTGCCTTCGTACACGGCGAGGGCAAACGTCGATGGGGCTTCGGCTTCGGGGGTGACTCCCAAGAGCTGTTAGCGGATGCCGCGAAACTCGCTGGCGAACGAGTCGGTCGGCAGTTGCTTGCGGTATTGGCGGCGACGAGGCAGGCATAACCAGCGGCCACGGGCAAGAACGGCACGATCCCGCGATAGCGTGCCCGGCCTACTGCGGGTCGACGCCAGAGAGCGGAGCCTTGCCGAGTGTGTAGCGGCAGTAGTTGTACTCGTCGATGGCCTTGATCGGGTTTCGGCCAAGCGCCGCTTCCCCACCGATGCTCTTGACCTGCTCGGCTGTCGCGCATACGAGACGCCAGTAGTCCCGGTCATCGCGTGTGTATAGCCCGTAGGCCTGCTCGGCGATGAAGCCATCCCACAACGGGCAGAACCGCGGGGCCAGCATGTGGAGCGCCTTAGAGGCACCGGTCTGGCCAAGTACGGCACCGAATTCCCGGTACAACATGCGGACGGCGACTTCGTCCGGGGCCTCCAGCGACTCGATCGAGCGGGCGCCCAGGGTCGCTAGCCCGTCATCATGGAGATCCAGCAGCTTCTCGATGGCAGCGAAGTGCTTCGCGTCGAAAGCGACCTTGAGGCGCTGGTAATAGCTTCGGTTCCAGCTCTGCAGCAGCACCGCGAGCGCTTCGGCCTTCGTGAAGGTGGCACCTTTCCGGTCCGCCTCGCCCATCAGGTAGGTAGCGAGTCTGTAGAAGAGATCCCGCGGCTCGACGGCTTCAAATGTGGCCCTGGCCCAGGCAAGGTCGCGCAAGCTCGGCCGCTCGGCCCTCTCCCATCTTGGAATTCGGCTCATCTACCTGTCACCCTCACAATCCGCCGAAGAGGCAGCGTGCCCAGCATATCCGTCGCCAACCCTGCGCTGGCTACCGATGCCTACCGCGCCAAGCTCCTGGCTCTACCTGCCGCAATCGCGGCGGCGTCACCGGCTAGACGGGAAGAGTTGTGCCGGATTGTGGTCGAACAGGTCGTGGTGAACGACCGGAATGTGAAGGCAATCGTGGGGACGCTGCCGGCGAGGTTGGTACCGCCAAGGGGCCTTGAGGACCCACCCGCTGTCTGATGACCTCGACTGGTACGTGGCATGAACGCCTCACAGCTACTGGCCGTCGAGCAAGTTCCGATCGATCTCCTTCGCCCGGACCCGGTCAACCCCCGACGGATCAGTGACGACGAACTCGACTCCCTGGAGCGCAGCCTCCGCCAGTTCGGCTTCGTCCAGCCGGTCTTGGCCCGGCGCGAAGATTCCACGGTCATCGGTGGGCATCAGCGCTTGCTGGCAGCGAGACGCCTGGGTCTCACCACGGTCCCGGTCACCTTCCTCGATCTATCTATAGAGCAGGCGCATCTGCTCAACCTCGCCCTTAACAAGATCTCCGGCTCCTGGGACGACACTCTGCTGGCCAGGCTCCTGGCCGACCTCCAGACCAGTCCCGATATTGACCTGACCCTCTCCGGCTTCGCCGAGGACGAGATCAAGGATCTTCTCCGGAGCCTGGAGACCCGCGAGAAGAAGGAACGAGCCGAGGACTTCGATCTCGACTCCGCGCTAGAAGATGCAGCCCGGGAACCACGGAGCAAGCCCGGTGACCTTTGGGCGCTGGGCGAGCATCGACTCCTCTGCGGCGACGCCACCAAGCCCGAGGACGTGGAGCGGCTTCTGGCTGGCGCTCAAGCGTCGATGGCCTTCACGGACCCGCCATACAACGTCAGCCTCGGTGACCACGGCGGCCAGCAACGCGGAGCCCGCAAGCGCCGCATCGCCAACGACTCCATGGACCCGATCGCCTGGGAGACCTTCGTCCGAGCCTGGGGCCGGAACCTCCTCGCCTACGTCGATGGCGCCCTTTACGTCTGCATGAGCAGCAAGGAGATGCCGCTCGTCTCGCGAGTCCTGACCGAGGAAGGCGGCCACTGGTCCGACACGATCATCTGGCGCAAGGATCGCTTCGTCCTCGGCAGAGCCGACTACCAGCGCTCATACGAGCCGATCTGGTTCGGCTGGCGAGAAGGAGTCGATCTCACCACTGGTGCGGGGATCGAGACCAGGACGATGTGTGGGAGATCAACCGACCAAGCGACGCTCCACTCCACCCGACGATGAAGCCGCTTCCTCTTATGGAGCGAGCGATCGCCAACAGCTCGAAGTCCGGAGACTTGGTGCTCGACCTGTTCGCCGGCTCAGGCTCGACGCTCATCGCCTGCGAGAGGACCGGCCGGCGGTGCGCCGCCCTCGAGCTCGATCCCCGCTACGCGGACGTGATCCTGGCCAGATGGGAGCGATTCTCCGGAGATGTCGCGGAGCGGATTGATGGCTGACCACCGACACTATGGCGAGATAGCGACATCGCGGTATACCAGAGGTAAGCGATGGTAAACCGGGGTTGCTCCTTCGAGATGCCCGACGGCCTCGCCTGCCGGGCTCCGGCGCTTCGCGGCAAGAGCGTCTGCTACTGGCACGACCCCGACAAGGCAGAAGAGGCAGCTGAGTCTCGGCGGATCGGCGGGCTCCATCGGCGCAAGTCCAAGAGCGTCGCGACCATCTACGACTTCAGTGGGCTGCGTACCGTCGAGAGCGCCCAGCGGCTCCTGGAGACCGCGGCTATCGAGACACTCGCTCTGGAGAACTCGATCGCTCGCAACCGGACCCTCATCAGTGCCGCAGCCGGAGCGGGCAAGCTCATCGAGGCTGGCGATCTTGATACTCGTCTGACCGCTGTCGAAGCCGCCATTGGGTCCAGGGCGAACTCGGACGAGGATGCGGCCTTTCCTGAGGAGGTAGGCAGATGACCCTGAAGCGGCGCCTCGATGCGATCGAGCCTTCCCTCTCCCCCACCCAGCTAGTCCTGCGCTGGCTGGCCGAGGCCCACACCTACGACGACGTTCCGGCGTACGTCATCTCGCTCCTGACCCAGGAACCACCGGTGGCGCCGCTCGATCGTCTTGCCCGGGATGCCGAGCGTGTCGCCCGGACTGCCATGCGGGGCAAGCGTCCCGAGGTCATCAGTGCCGCGGTCCGGAGTGCCTTGCGCGAGACCGTGTTCCGGTTCGAGTTGGTCATGCGCATCAACGTGACCGTCCACGACCTCCTCGATCATGAGGCGTTGCTGGAGGCTCTCTTCGCAGCCCACCTGGCTCTACTCCTGCACGACGATCGGAAGCAACGTCTGGCGGACGAGTCTCACCTACACCGCCTGGCCCAGTGCCGCGATCTGACCGCCCTGCAGTTGCAGGAGCTAGTCGCGACCCGTGACGCGATATCCAGGGTCGAGGCGCGCTACCTCGAGGGACGCGGCGCACTCTTTCCCGAGGTTGCAGGAGCGCTCGAGGACCAGATACGGCGCAGTCAGGAACTCGCGGTCATGGCCACGGACAGCGCCGAACTCGATGGAGTCGAGCCTCCAGAACCCGAGGATCCCGACACGCTCGAGTCGAGGACCGGCCAGCTCATGGCCGATCTCGTGGAGCCGGCCAAGAGCACGGCTCTGGAGAAGCTTGGCGAGGGCAAACCCGCGTTCGACATCGCCAACGCCTGGTTGCGCGCGAAGTTGGGCATCGTCGAGGCCGCAAGCACCGTCACTGGGTAGTTCATGATGGCGTCGCATTGCATTGGCTCGGGTGAGGTTCGCAGAAGGGGAACACATGGAGCGGGGATCAGTCTCGGGTTGGGGGCGACGCCGGACGCTGGCCGGTGGCGCGGCGTCTGTGTTGCTCGTATTCGCCGTGGCGGCGTGCACGGCGGCCAAGGCGAGCCCCTCGCCGGTTGCGAGTCCTGCCGGGTCGGCAAGTCAGTCTCCGGTTTGGACCCTTCCGGCAACCACCTCGACGCTGACTTACGGCTTCACAGCGACCCCAAATGACACCTCCACCCCAGCGCCAAGCGACTCCCCAACTCCGCCGCTGCCCACCGGCCCGTTGCCGAGCGTGGGCCCAGTTCCGACCGGCGCGTGGACCGGCGTCAATTGGCTCGCCATTCCAGGCGGCCATTCCCCAAGACTTCCAGCGGACATGGGTGCCGACAACGGCTCCGACGCCAGCCTGCAGGGTTGGAGCAAGGGCTACGTCGAGTTCATCTGGGATGCCCACGAGCGTATGCTCACCCCGTGGGCGTCGGCCAATGGGCTCACCTGGCGCGCGGGCAACAAGCTCGACACCAGCGCCTGGAACTCCTACCTCAAGAGCTACGACGCCGACCCGACAGGGGACCACGATGGTTGCTGGGTCACGGTCAGCAACTTCCAGGAGGGTCCCGCGACCCTGCTTCTCCAGGGCATTGTCGAGTGCAGCGGACTCTGCTCTCAGACATCTACCGATGAAGGCTATGGCAGCTGGACATCTTCGGACGGCCTGTCCTGGACCCCTACCACCCTTCCGTATTTCAACTATGGCGTTGGGATCTCTGGCGGCTCCGGCGGGTTCATCGGGGTGGACTCCTCGACCAGTCAGCCTACCGCATGGCTGTCAGCAGACGGGCAGACCTGGCGGCGAAGTGGATTACCCGCGGAGGCCAAGGCGGCCGGCGCCTCGGTCAACAACCCAGTCTCGATTGCAGGCGGCTTTGTGCTGCCCGGCGTTGTGATGATCAAGAAGGGTCACCAGGAAAGCGGCGGGGGCTGCAGCAGTGGGTCCAACCAGAGCCTCCTCCAGGGCGCACTGTGGTGGTCGCCAGACGGCACGACGTGGACCCGCGACAGCCTGAGCGGAGACTCTCCGAGCTATGACGAGGTCCACATGCAAGCGTTTCGGGTCGACGACCACACGGTTGTGGCTGACCTGACGACCTCGAATGCCGAGTTGTCCTCGAAGGACACGATCGAGTGGGCCTCGAGGGACGGCAAGACATGGACCCGCCTCACGGGCACACCTGTCACCTACAACGGAGCGGCCGTCGGCTCAGTGGTCGGCCGCGACCGAGGGTTGGTCCTCGGCAGCTCAATCTATCCCGACGATCCCAACCGATATTGGCCCAGCTTCTTCTGTTTCAACGGCGGCCTGATCCTAGTCAAGCTCCAACAGAGCGGCTCGGTGCCGTGGATCGATGTTAGTAGCTCACAGATGGCCCTCGGCCCCACCGGGCTGCTGGTAACTGAGGATGGGTCCCGCTTCTGGCTGGGCGTGCCGACTGGCGGCTGACGACCCCAATGCGCCTGGTCGCCGCCGACACGATGGAACGATCGTGATGAATCGAACCGGGCGCAGGAACGGCAATCGTGCGCGTCGTACCGACGAGGCCCGGCACAAAGGTCGGGTTCTCGCGGCAGCACGACCGGAGGTCAGGCCGTCCGAACTGTAGTTGAGGCTGCCGGCGTCTTGGGGGCCGGCAGCCTCAGTCCCTTGTGGTCGCTTGCGCTTGGGCTAGTTCTTCGCTCTGGTCAGGCTCGCGTCGATGCCGACCAGGTTTGTAGTCCCAATCTTGATTACGGCAGCGCGGGCGATACTGTTCACCGTCCCGTTCTTGCCGGCGTAACCAACGTTGAAGACACCTGATGGGTCGACGAAGCGGACCTTGTATGACCCGGAGTTGAGCCCGGCAATGGAGTAGGTGCCGTTAGGAGCCGTGACACCGGACGCCACGACAGCTCCGGTCGTCGGGTTGAGAGCATCGGCCCGAACGCCGCCGAGGCCCTTGCCGTTCGGCCGTAACACTGTGCCGGAAATGGACACCGCGTTCGGGATCGTTACGGTTAGGCCGTGAACTCCAGACGAGCCCACGATTACCACGCTGGCTTTGGACTGGCTCAGCGTGAAGTGATCCTTCGCGTGGCGCGTATACCAACCCTGCTGGGAGTACGCGGCCTCGAGCGGGCCGACCGGGCCGCCTCGTCCGGCATCCATGATGTTGCCGTTGCCGCCGACGAGGACAAGGTACTTACCGGGCGCGGTGCTTGCGGCAAACCATCCCGAGACGTTTGTCATGGCCATCGACGGGGGGGCAGAGCTCCCTGCGGTGTAGAGATAGACGTAGGCATTGGCGAGAGGCTTGCCATTTCCGTCAAACAGGCGTCCGGTGATTTGCGGCAGAGCGGGTTGGACGATCGTGAGACCCTGACCGCCTACGCTGGCAGACGCAACGAGAGTCGCGCGCGCCTGATTGAAGGTGAACCGGCCCGGAGCGGTCGCTGAGTAGTAGCCATCGCCGGTCCCGCCGCCGTAGTCGATTACGACTTGATATGAGCCGCCTGGAACGGCCAGGTCGAACGTGCCGTCCGCCTGTGACGCGCCATCGCCGACCATGACCCCGCCGGAGAACGCCTCCACCGCCGGATTGATGACCGGGATGCCGTTGGGCATCACCACTCTCCCGGTGATGTGCTCAGCGACCGGAATGGTCACATCCCGTGTGGTGTCCGCCGAGACCATGATGGTCGCGGCGTGTGCCTGATCATTAGTGACGCCGCCGTCGGCCGTCAGGTATCCGCCGACATAGGCGTTGGTGCCGTACTCAGGCTCGGCCGCCAGGGTATAGATGCCCGAAGGGACGTTGACGATGGTGAAGTTGCCGGAGTCATCTGACTCACCCTGGAACTCGACAAATGAGGGCGAAGCTGTGGACTGGAGATATAGCCATGCGTTCGCAATCGGGCTTCCGTCGGAGCCAACCAGGTTGCCGGACAGGCTGTGGAAAGTGCCGGCCGGAACCTGGATAGTCAGTCCTGTGACAGGCGCGGTCGACACGTCTACCGGGGTAGCCGCCGACAGGTCCGTAACGAGTCCGGCGGAAGAATAGAAGCCCGAGCCGCCGTCTGGGAGACCGACCCGCAGCATATAAGCAGCAGGTGGGAGGTCTGTCATGCTGAAAGTGCCGTCCGGTCCGATGACCGATCCGTACATTCCCGGCAGATACGAATCAACGGCGGCACCGTTTACCCACAGAATCGGAGAGACGTATCCGGCCTGAAGCGGCGTTCCATCAACGGCCAACACAGTGCCGCTGATGGTCTGCCCGAGCTTGGCGACTATGTTCAGGTTCTTGACCGATCCGGCGGCGAGCGAGATTTCGTTGGCGGCACCGCTGTCGGCCGTCAAACCGGCCCGACTCCAGATTCCCGATGCGTAGATGCCGTTTGGATCGGATACGACCAGGTAGCCCATCTGATCGGGGGTGCCACCTGGGATCGTGTATGAGCCATCGGCGGCTGTGGTCGCGACCTGATAGCCGTAATAGGTGCCAATCTGACCGAAGGTGACGTTGATGCCGGCCAGAGGATTCCCATTCGCGTCCTTGATATGGCCGGAGATCGACAGCGCTTTGGTAAGACCGGCAATGCTGACGCCGGCAAGATCAGAAGAGGTGATGGTAAACGTGGTCGCCTGGGAGGAAGACTGGACGAGACCAGATGGACCGACCCAACCGCCCTGGTTTGCTCCCGACTCATCCTGGACTGACAGCATGTAGTCGCCGGGCGTCAAACCGGTGATGCTGAATGAACCATCGGCCAGGCTGTCCGTCCAGCCGTAGTTGTCATCTCCCGCCGCTTGGATCGAGATGCTTGAGAGCGGCTTCCCGGAAGGACCCAGGACAGTTCCGGAGATGGCATAGGTCTGAGGGCAGATCACGGTAATGCCGCCCACATCTGATCCTTCAACGGTAATCGGCTTGGCGTCCGTGGCCTGCACGGAGATGCCGGATGGCGACGCGTAGTACAGCGCTGAATTGCCGCCGCAGGCACCATCCGAGTAGAACGAGATTCCATATGTGCCGTCGGGCACGCTCGTGAAGACGAAGCTCCCGTTCTCGTCGGTCCTGGTGCTGGGTGAGTTGAAGCCGTCGCTTGACACGGCTCCCACCAGGTTCACGTTGACGTCGGGAACCGGATTGCCCTGGGCCGAAACGAAGCTTCCCGATATCGACGAGCCGCCAGCAGCCAACGCCGAAGCCGGCAGACACGCGAAGACTAGGGCTGAGGCAATGAATGCCAGCCCTAGCCTGCGCCCGAGTCGAAGGTGGCGGATGGAGACGACCTTGGCAGATATGCCTGGCATGACTGTGCTACCCCTTCCCTCATCGCCGCGACACAGCGAATGTTCTCAACTGCCCGAACGGCTGAATGGAGTGACGGCCGCGTACGGAGAAAGCCGTATCACGGGTTGCGCGCAGCATAGTCTGTGGGGGTGGTCGCCACAGACCGATCGTCGCATCTGCGAGCCCGAGCGTTGCCGCGGCGCAACCCTGCCGCATGGCCTCAACCCGTGAGGAGCGTCACGATGACTCCATCGTCGGAGCAGTCCGCCTGGCTAGTTGGGCCCGCGCCGCTCGTACTGCCGTTGCTCCTCGATGGTCCGCTCGGCAAGGGGCTCCACCTCGAGTCGCTCGTCCGGGATAGGTATCCCGCTCTCGACCGATCTGCCGTACGTGCCTCGTGCGATGCGCTCCTCGGCGCGCCCTACGGCGGCGAGATGCTCGCGGAGGTCGGCCCCGAAGGCGGTGGCGACCAACTCCGTGTCGAGAGCACTGCCGACCTCTCTGTACTCTCCGGTCTGCTGGCGAGGGAGGGATCCTTCGCCACGGCTCTCGCCGCTCTGCTCGGCGAGCGCAGATTCAATACGCGCTCGCTCCCGGGCAACGAGTTCACGGGCCCGTGGCTCGTTCACGATCACCTCCTGGCCGGATCGATCCGGCCGCTCGCCTGGCGAGCCGCCATTATCCGTCGTTTCGGCCTGCGGGAACGGCTAGACATTCACCGACCTCACGGCCTGCTTCTCGAAGTTACGGAGCGCACCGAACCCGGGCATCGCCACCGAACTCTCCGAGCTATGGCAAACGCTACAGACCGATGGGTGGCTCTCCGGCGCCGCCTGCCCCCTACTCAACCAGTAGGCGCGGCCAGCATCAGCTCGCCCGGGCACCGCCCTTGACTGCGCGCTCTTTCCGTCGTGCGCCACTCAACCTCAATAGTCGGGACTGACCACCTATCGCCTTCACGATGGCTGAATAGCGGCAGTCAGCCCAGTTGATGCTTCGGGCAGTTCCGCCGTCTCGTGCCTTCTGACCGTCGCTACAACGCCCTACCAGGCGCGTCTCGTTCTGGCTGGCAACGAGATATGCCGGCCTCATCTCCCAAGACTTCATCTGGTGTGACGGCATGACCAACTGCTGGCGCGGAATGGGTGCCCAGCGCTTGCGCAAGCCGAACGATGGTATACGCGACGATGGCCCACGGTACGAAGGCATCCGACTGGGTCCCATGAATGGCCAGCAGAGCCACGAGCCAGCTTGAGCGCAGCGGCAGCGCAAACGTGGCATAGAAGTACTCCGCTGCGGGCCATAGCGCCGGCACGGCAAGCCAGCCTGCCGCGCGGCGATCGATGAGCGCGAGAGCTCCGACCGCAGCGGCCACAACGCCGAACAGTCGTGGATCGCGAGCGGCAGAAAACCCGCCCCACGTCGCGCTTGAGATCCACGCCTGAACGTGCGCGTAGTCAGCGGCGTACTGGGCCCACAATGGCCAGAAGATGACCATCGAGAGAGCGCCCGCAAGCGCGAAGATACCCAGCGCTCGCCACTTACCCTGGCCGATCATTGGCAGCACCGCGTATGCCTTTGCCGCCGGCGCGAGCGCCCACAAGACGCTCGATCCGCTCAGCAGGAGCGCCAGGCAGACAACGTGAGGATTGCCCACGAACACCGCCTGGGTCATCGGTGGAAACATCACCCACCAGGCGGGCAGACGTAGCCGTCGAAGCGTATAGAACGCTGATCCGATGGTGAGCCCCATCCAACCGACCGTAAACGCACCATCGGGTAGCCAGGCGAACGGAGCGAATGCCAGGACGGTCGGCGGCGGACCGGTGAAGTAGTAACGAGCATCCGGGGCGCCTGCCCATGAATGCTGGGAGGCGTACGCGGTCCAAGGATCGCCACCGGCGAGCCAGGTTTGCGCTGCGTGAAGGTAGATGCGGGAATCGAACCCGAGCATATCCAGGTGGTAAGGAAAGCTCTCGAAGTAGAAGCGGATGGTTTGCCAGCTCCAGTACGCAAACCAGACGGCCAGCGCCAACTGCCCGGCGATCCTGAGCCCCCGGCGCCAATCGAACCCCGCCAGATAGTCCCTCATCATCACGTCCCCCCACACTGGCAGCCCTGAACCACCGGAACGCTGAAACCGCCCAAGGCGCGGGCGCGGTCCAAGGCACAACCGATATTGGCGACCCTGGGGCCCACAGGCCGATCGGTCGCTATGGCTGCGTCGTGACGACCAGCAAACATTGCCGACCAATGGCATTGGACGGAACTTCAGGGGCCGCGAGCGCGTCATCTAGGCGCATCGGAACCATCGATGTGGACCACGTTCGATCAAGAAGCTGCAGCCGCTATCCTGCCGAACGTAGGCCATGCGAATGCCTTGGACGAAGCAGAGGACGCTGAAGTTGGATCGCGACGAGCCAGACGATCGGAGTCCGCTGGCACAGCGACCGGACGCGCGGGAGGAGCCAGGCCGCCGCCAGGTTCGGCGGAGGCTGGCGTCGCTGGTGATTACGGTCGCCGTGCTCGCGGCCGTTGCGCTCCTCGGCTTTGGGCTCCTGTATAGCCGGTCAACCCCGTCGCCTGGCCCGAGCGTTTCACCGGTGACAGTAGGCGCGGACGGAATCACAGCTCAGATCGACGGCCAGCGCGTCTATCGCGTCAGCGAGCAGGCCGAATGGCAGACCCTGAGCGGCAGCTTCCTGCTGGGCGGGTACGCGGTGTCGTTGCCGAAGAGCTGCCCCATATCGGCCGTACCAACTCTGCCTTCGGAGGCCGACCTCGTCGACTGCGGCTCCGTCGAGCTGCTGCCAAACCCGATGACAATCTCTCCGGGATTCGGACCTGCCGCGTTGACGCTTGCGCCTCTCGGCTCGTCACTGCTCGGCGGCTGGGAGGGCGGGTCCGCAATCGTCGTTCGGGTCCACACCCACGATCCCGAGGCTACTCGGTGTGGGACCGACATCCGAGCTGCCTGTGAGGCCGCGGTGGTGGTCGAGGCGGTCGTCTGGCCGATGGTACCGAGCGAGATCGCCGGTGAGCACGTCTACCGCGCGACCGAGCAGGCATCCTTCGTGAGTCTGAAGGGCAGCTTCCTGCTGGGCGGGCTCGTGGCATACCCGGCGGTGGTTCCTCCCTGCCCATCAGTAGCCGGCCCGCCGGGTGACGGACAAGGTCTGCTTCCGTACTGTTACTGGCCCTCGATCGACGGGCTCGCGCTCTCGCCGAAGGGCAGCTTCGACGAGCCAGGAAACGAGATCGTCGTGGCGCGAGTCCACGTCAACGACCCACTCGCGGCGGAGTGCCAGCCATCGGTTAGGGCGGAGTGCGAGACCGCGATCGTGGTCGAGTCCGTGGCGTGGAGGTCCAACCCGTACGCGACTCCGACGCCGTCCGGCACGCCAGCTAGCTCGTCGTCTGCTGCGGCCATTGAGTCGCCGTCAGCCAGCCCAGACCCGCTCCGCTACGAGGACGGAATCCCGCGCACCTTCGATGGCCAGCCGGTGCTGCGCTGGAGCGATGCGCTGGCGCTGCGGCTTACCGCCAAGGACGACACACCGTTCCTGGTCGCCGCCTGGCTGGACGTGATCACAGGGCCCATGTTCTGCCCAAACATGCCTGTCGATCCCAGCGCGCCCGACTCCTGGGCCTCGGATGTGTGCACGGGCGAGACGGTAAGCGCCGAAGCGGGTGGCCCCTATAGCATCGGCCAGGAGGCCAGTTTCAGGTTCATCCAGAGCTACCCATCGACCGGTCCGGCGATACTTCGGGTCCATGTCCATGACCCGCGAGCGGTCCAATGCGGGACCCAGCGGGCAATCTGCGACGCCATGCTCGTCGTCGAGAGTGTCGTCTGGAGCGGGGATTCGTATACGGCCCCCGAGCCGTTGACGGTGGCCGATGTCATTGCGGCTGCGAGTTCGGTCCAGCCATCAACGTCGCTCGTTATCGCGGGGCCGATGAGCCCCTACTACGACGAGCGGCTACCCGGCGCCCTCAGGCTCACCCCTAGTAACCCTGCGCAGACGCCGCCCTCAGACATGCAGATAGCAGGGGCATACCTGATGCCCTCTGTTGAGGCCATGCAGCGAGCGCTGCCCAGTGTCCAGCCGGGCGCAGCGGGCGCCCTACTGCCGACCGCCTACCGGATTGGGACGGCAGGATCCGGGCCCGGCTATTCCTACTCGTTGGTCTACCGCTGGCTCGTCGTCGACAACGTTGCTCTGTCGGTGGAGATGTTACCCGATGCCTCTGCCGCCGACCGGGCCTGGCTCGGAAATCTCGAGGCGGCGCTGAAAGCCCGCCGATGATGAACTGGTCGCCCGAACCACGCGTGAACCTGCAGTCTGCAAGATCCTGAACCCGTCGATCCGAGCCGTGCGGCCCCGATACCGCTGCCCTACTGGGGTCTCGATCGATGCCGGCGACGACGCGATGCGAGAAGCTCTCAAGGGGACCCCAAACGACCTCCTTCCGGGACGTGCTCAGGCACGCCAGGGTCGAGCGTGGAATCGCTGATCGGACAGAGGCGCCCTTTCGGCTCACCGAGAGGACTAAAACCTCCGACTTCGAGGTCAGGGTCGTGCGCTTGGGACAGGCAACACGATGACCTGATCGTGTGACACCCGGCCGATGGACCTCTGATGTTGCGGGTGATATACCAATGCGACATAGCCCCCTAGTGCGGGGCGTGACGCGACCTCCGGATTGGAGCGCGGGCGTGACGAAGGACAGGGCAGTCGCCGTCCAGAGGGGCGGCACCGGCGGGGACATCGAGGCCCACCTTGATGAAAGTGCGCCCGCCCGCCGCAGCGACCGCGCCCGGACCACACTGAGCGAGGGCCATCGGGCCCTGATTCGCGCCACGGACGAACAAGCGCTGCTGGACGCGATCTGCCGCATCGCGGTGGACGTGGCCGGCTACTCACTCGCGTGGGTGGGCTACGCACAGGACGACGAAAGAAGGACCGTCCGTGCCGTGGCCCGTTATGGCGCGGCCGCGTCCTATCTCGACGAGATCTCGGTCACCTGGGGCCTCGATGCGCTGGGGCGGGGTCCGACCGGAATGGCGATCCGTACAGGCCAGGTCCGTCTCGCGCGCGACCTTGTCTCAGAGCCGAGCTATGAGCCGTGGCGCGCGAGCGCTGCCCGGCGGGGTCTCGCGTCGTCGCTCAGCCTGCCGCTGCTCAAGGACGGCGTCGCGTTCGGCGCCCTTATGGTGTATGCGCCCGAACCGGACGCCTTCGACGAGGCCGAGATACAGATCCTGGTGGAGCTCGTCGATGACCTCGCTCTTGGCATCCAGATGCTGCGCGAGAGAACCGACCGTAATCGGCTCGCCACCGCCATCGAGCAGGTACCCGAGTCCGTGATCATCACCGAC
>PMXR01000006.1 GCA_003171035.1 Chloroflexota bacterium | reverse complement strand
GCCTGCCCTCGTTCTGGAGCTGGCTCCGATCCGCAGGCCGATCGTTCGATCCGTGGCCCTCAAGGCCTGGCGTCGCTTCGCGGAGTTCGTTCGGGCGGCGGCTCCCTTGATGCTCATCGGCTCCGTGGTGCTGGGGCTGCTGTATCAGAGCGGCCTGATCTGGGGAGCCACCGCGATCCTCGATCCGGTGGTCAGGGGCTGGCTCGGTCTGCCGTCGATCGCGGGCCTGGCTCTTGTCTTCGCCTTCCTGCGAAAGGAGCTCGCGCTGCAGCTTCTGGTAGCCCTGGCAGTCGTTCAGCTGGGCGCGGGAGCGGCGGGACTGGGCTCAATCATGACTCCGAGCCAGCTATTCGTGTATGCGATCGTGACTTCGGTCTCGGTGCCGTGCGTGGCCACCCTGGCAGCCCTACGAGGCGAGTTCGGCTGGCGGTCGGCACTGATGATGTCCGGGGCCTCACTCGCGATCGCGATCGGGGTCGGCGGGATACTGGCGCGAGTCCTCGGGACGGCCTGACAGGCGCGGGAACGCGGGAGGGGATGCCGTTTCCGGGACGGTCCCAACGCGGTCCCAGCTGACCCTCTGCACCGTCGTCTCCCAGGACGGCCTGCATTGCTCAGGTCAGGAGCTGCCTGCCATACCAGTCGTTGTCGTCCCGGACGCCAGGCAGGACAAAGAAGTAGCCGCCGCCAAACGGCTGCACGTAGTCGATGAGCGGCTCCCCCGCCAGGCGGGCCTGGTTCTTCGCGAACTGTCGTTCGACGTCCTGCTGATAGCAGACGAAGATGTGCCCGGCCTGCAAATTCCCGTTGAGATCGGCGCCGAGATCGTAGTTGTACGAGCGCCGCAGGATGCGTTGGTTGGCTGTCTCTGCCGTACGTGGGTTTGCCAGGCGAATGTGCGCGTCGAGCGGGGTATAGATGCCTGTCGGGTCGACGGCGTAGTTTGGGATATCGGCTTCGACTGAGCCATCGAGCGGCGCCCCGGAGTCGCGCATGCGGCCGAAGAGGTTCTCCTGTTCCTTGACCCCGACGCGATCCCAGAACTCGACGAGCATCCGGATCAGCCGGACGACCTGGTAGGAGCCACCGATGGCCCAGGCCGGTTCGGCCGGATCGTTGACCCATACGAGGCTGCTCGCTTCATCCCCGGTTGGGTTGGCTGTGCCGTCCTTGAAGCCCATGAGGTTGCGGGGCGTTCCGGACGGACGCGGGGGGGACGCGTAGCCCTCGATCTTCCAGCGCAGCGGCATGCCGCCTCGCGTGCGCTTCGTGATATCTCGCAACGCATGATGAACCGCGTCGGGATGGTCGGCGCACAGCTGGAGGAGCAAGTCTCCATGCAGCCACGCCGGGTCCGGGGTGTCGTCTGGGAACACAGGCATCACCGTCAGGTGACGCGGCGACTGGCCCGCAAGCCCATAACGATCGTCGAAGAGGCTCGACCCGACAGACACGGTGACCGTCAGGCCGTCCGTTGGGAACTGCGGGCCCATGACGGTGTCGGACGACGGATAGTCCTGTGCGGACGGGTCGACTCCGGAAGCGAGGTAGCGCGACCGCGTAGTGATCGTCTTCAGCAGATCGGCGAGCTCGGTACTGTTTGCCGCGAGGACATCGAAGGCGGCGTAGCAGGCGGCAGCCTGTTTGGCGGCCGGCGCGGGCGTGAGAATGCCAGCCTGATTTGGACCGTGAAAGGCATAGCTATCGGAGGTGGGCTTCGCCGACGGGGTCGCATGGGGAGCCTGCTCGCCTCTCACGACGATCAGGCCTCCGATCCCGCCCGATAGCGCCACGCCTGCGGCCCCGGCGGCTGCGCCCTTCAGGAATGTACGACGATCCATGGTCATGAGGCGGCTCCTGAGGGCTCAGTCATCTTTGAGGAGGTCCGGGAAGATCGCCAGGGTCTCGAGAACCTGCCCCAGGGCGGCGTCGATGCGCTGGCGTGTGGGGAGCGGTGTCGCAACCGGCGCCAGCCACTGGCCCGACTGCTTGGCGTCCTGCAGCGCCGCGACAAGCTCGTCCATCTGGCTCGTGGTGTCCGCGACCAGGTGCGGATCCAGCAACGGCCCGACCATGCCCAGCACCGCTCGCGTCGCGTCAATGTCCGCGGACGTTTCCGCATACGCCGCCCCGGCCCCCTCATCGTCGATGCCCGACAGGTGGTCCCGGAGTGCATCCTCGAGGATTTCGTGGACTCGAAGCGTGAGACTGAGCGGGTTGCCCGCGAGATCCGGGTCACTCAGATGGGTAGCTACCGCCGCCACATCCGCCACCAAACGGTCGGCGATCGGCAGGAGGGTAGCCGCGCTTTGATCATGCCAGAGGCCATACTCCAGGCGATGCAGACCCGTGAAAGCGGGATCGTTCACGCCTTCCGGCAGTCCATCTGGCAGGCCGTCAACTGCGATGCCCAACGCGCCGAAGCTGTCATAGGATGCCCCGACGCGCTCCCAGTCGAGCTGGGCGGCGAGCCAGTCACGGCGGGCCGAGGACAGATCCGAGCTGGCGAGATCGGACCGCAGGGCGTCAACATCGGTCCTCAAGGTCGCAAGGATTCCGCTTGAATAGGCGATGTAGTCGGCATTCGCCTGATCCACTCCAGGAATGAGTGGCACCTGGACCGGTCCCGAGGGTACGAATGAGGACCCGGCCTGCGGCTGAGAGGGTGCCGGAGCGGTGTCTACCGCCGCAGGCGGCAACGAGTTCTCATACGCCGACGGCGCAGGTGATCGAGTCGGCGTCGGCGGCGACCCGCACGCGGAGACGACCGCGGCCGGAATAATCAGGCCCACGAGCAAGACGCGGAGATGGGGGCGAGGGTGTCCTCCCCTCTTGGAACCGCGCGCATGCAACGCCTCAGGCAGGGGACGGCTTCTATCCAGATCCGATCTCGACATGGACACGACGACATAGCATGGCAGAGGGCCAACAGTCCGATAGCACTGAGTATCGAGGCGCTCGGCTTACCGTGGGTATTCGTCGCGAGTCGCGAAACCTTCCGACAAGAAAGGATCCAACGGCTATTCGCGGCCGAAAGTGCGTCCGATGACGCCATACCGAAGTGCCGGGCTTTCGGACGATGGTGGTGCCTGGGTCAGTGGCGACTATGCTTGCAAGCCAAAGCACCCAACGACCCGAGGAGGCCTTCCGATGACCCAGTTGCTTACCACCAGCCCGACCGGCGACACCGGAAAAGTGGCCGCACCGCTGCAGGCCACGCTGGTCGAACTGATCGATCTGAGCCTGCAGGCCAAGCAGGCCCACTGGAACATCGTCGGTCCCGGCTTTGGAGGCATCCACCTCTTCCTCGACAAGCTGACGGACCAGTTCCGTGACTGGTATGACGAAGTGGCAGAACGGCTCGCCGCCATCGGCGTTTCTCCGGACGGCCGCACGGCCACCGTAGCTGCCAGTTCCTCGTTGGAGCCGCTTGCGGCCGGCCAGATACGGGACCAGGAAGTCCTCGCGCTCTTCGATGCGCGGCTCAGGCTTGTTGCCGATCGAATTCGGGCGCGCCTTGAGCCGGTCGGTGAGCACGATCTGGTCAGCCAGGATCTCCTGATCGGCATTGTGCAAGGCCTTGAGAAGCAGGACTGGATGCTGCGCGCTCTTCGGGCCTGATCGGGCGCGCTGGCCGATCCACCCGGGCTGGTTGACCGTCGCAGGACTACAGCCTCATATATGTGAAGGCCGGCGCGGTTTCTCGCGCCGGCCTTCTGATGGGTTGCGTCGATGCCGAAGTCGCCGGAAGAGAGAACGAAGGTTCGCGGCGGCGGGAGCTCACGGCTTCCTCCTAGGTACACCGCGCTCCACCGACGCGGGCGGCGCCACTGGTCAACTCTGAGTCTGTAACCGGGGGTGAAAGGTATCCATCACCAGTTCACGACTTCGGCACAGCGGCGCCACAGCACTTGCTCGTCGAATCCACGCCGGAGGGAACCCTCGATGAGCAACCACTACACCGAACCGTCAAATCTCACCCTTCTTGGATACCGCATGTTCTACGACCCGCTCCGCGCGCGTTACCTGCGCGGTCTCGTGGCATCGCTGCAGCTGGACGGAACCGAGCGCGTCCTAGACTTCGGCTCGGGACCGGGATCGGAGGCAACTTACCTCGCGCGCGCCCTCGACCGGGGCGGCCGAGTCACTTGCTTGTACGTCTCGCCCATATGGCTCGGAGGGGCCCGCCGACGCCTGCGCCGCTTCGACAACGTGGACTTCCTGCTCGGCGAGGCATCCGCCGTGGCGCTCCCGGCAGCGACGTTCGACGTCGTCCTCGCGCACTACGTTCTGCACGACGTGGATGGAGCTGCGCTCACGGACTCGCTCGGGGCGCTGTCGAATACACTTCGACCCGGCGGACGATTCGTGGTCGTCGAACCCATCGGAGCGCAGCACGGTTTGGGCGCCGACGAGCTGGGGTCGCTCATGGATGCGGCCGGGTTGAGTGAGCGGAGCCGCGAGGTCGTTCATCCGCCTTTCGGATCGGCCACGCGCGCCGTCTATCGCACATTTTGGCCGCCGAGCAGCTTCTAGGCGCATACCAGTGGCAGGTGGACATGGCTGGGAACGTTCGTCACGGGGATCAGCAAAGATGGCGACGGTGTGTAGGCCCTAATCCTCTCGCCCCGACCA